>JASLBT010000027.1 GCA_030146445.1 Segetibacter sp.
GGAAGATTTTGATATAGAGCACTTACCGGTTCAGTCAGAAGATAGATACCTGGGGCTCATTACGAAAGATGATCTGCTCGACACCAACGACAACGCAGTCCTGCAGATCCTTGAAGAAGACTTTATCAAAAAAGCGGTTAAACCTGGGGAACACTTTCTCGCCGCACTAAAGATTGCTGCCGCAAGTGCGCTGACACTCGTTCCGGTAGTAACCGAGACAGGCGATTGGATAGGCGGGATACCTGCACCGGAACTGTTAAAAATGGCCGGTGCATTTACAGGTGCTGAAGAGCCCGGAGCAGTTATCGTACTTGAAATGGAGAAAACGAACTATTCCCTTGGCGAGATCAGCAGGCTTGTAGAGACAAATGACGCCTTCATCACCCAATGCAATACGCTTACCGAACCCGAAAGTGGTTTATTGATCGTTACCCTACGACTAAATAAATTATTGGTTTCGAACATCATTGCAACTTTTCAACGTTACGAATACAGTATTCGCTATTTTATGGGCGAAGAAGAATACGAAAACGAACTTCGCTACAATTATGAACACCTGATGTCGTATCTAAAGGTGTAATGGTTTTCTTTTCTCCTGCCGCTAATGCTTAACCGGGCTGGTTCCAAAAAAGCGACCAAATTTTTAAAAGGTTGTTTTCTGCCGGAGTCCTTATATTTAGGATTCTCATTCTGTTCATAATTATTGTAATCCGGTAATGCAACAATTGCGTAGCTTTTTCTTTTTTTCCTTTTTTACCTTTTGCTTTCTGCCTCTCTTTAGCCAGGTGCCGGACAGTATAATTAATAGTATCCAGGCTTATCCTGAAATTGACTCATCAGTCGCTACCGTCGTAATAGGCGATGTTCGGATCTCGGGCTTTAAAAAAACAAAGCCCTATATCATCAACCGGGAAATCCCTTTTCGTAACGGCGATGTTATTGTACTTGCAGACCTCCCGAAGAAATTGCAACTATGTCACGACCAGTTGATGAACACCTCGCTGTTTGTAGACGTAGACGTTACCATAGAGCGAAGAGTAAACCAGCTGGTGTTTATAAATGTACACATCAAGGAACGCTGGTATCTTTTCCCATTGCCCTACTTCAGGATTGTTGACCGGAACTTCAACACATGGTGGGTAGAACAAAAAAGAAACCTCAACCGCGTAGATTACGGCCTTAAGTTTATGCAAAACAACGTAAGCGGGCGTAACGACAACCTGAACATCTGGCTGATCACAGGTTACACACAACAGGCTTCTATCCGGTACGAAAACCCTTTTCTCGACAAAAGCCTGAAACATGGTATGAACGTCGGCTTCTCCTATTCCCGTAATCGAGAGATGAACGTAGCTACTATCCAAAACAAACAAACCTTTTACAAAGAAGACCACTTTCTGGTTAAGCAGATACACTTCGATGCGGCCTACACTTATCGGCCGGCCATAAAAACCCGGCACCACTTCCGCGTCTCCTATACCGACCAAACCATTCATGATTCCATCATTGCTAAGAATCCCAATTACTTCGGTGATAGTGCCCGGCGCGTTCGATTTTTTGATATGAACTACAGCATTCAGTATTTTAATGTCGACTACATTCCATACCCGTTAAAAGGGTTCATGGGTGATGCTTATGTGTACAAACGGTCGATCGGTGCTAAAAACAACGTTTTCCAAATTGGCGGCAAGGGGACATACAGCTTTAAACTCGCACCAAAGTCATTCATGCAGTTTCAGGGAGCAGCAATGCTGAGGCTTCCCTTCAAACAACCCTACTTCAATCAGCGTATGTTCGGAAGCGGAGATTTCTATATGCGTGGTCTTGAGTACTATATAATCGACGGCGCGGCGGGAGGATTTGCAAGAGCCACTGCGAAACAGCAGGTACTATCTTTTTCAGTGCGAAACATAATTGCCAGCAAAACACACGATAAGATCCCTTTCAGGGTTTTTCTAAAGGGCTACGGTGATGCCGGGTATTCGTATAATCCTGAACCAGGTACTAGTATATTCAATAACCGCTTACTTAGGACCTGGGGTGCCGGAATCGATATAGTCACATTCTACGACATCGTGGTAAAGCTGGAATACAGTTTCAATCAACGTGGAGAGTCAGGCTTGTTTATACATACGAAATCAGACTTTTGATTTCGGGACGGGTGTTTACACTTGTTCACCCCCGCCGATACGTTCAGCATTGCTGGGCCACTCGCCGGTAAGGTTTGTCCCGATGAACGACCGGAAACCGTTTCAGCACCCACCTTCTTACTTGACGACACCAGGGGGGCCATTTTCATGTAAAGCGAATTTATTTGTCCGTAGGGTAAGGTCTTTGGCTGATTTATTCCATCTTTATATAATTTCAACGAGGTTATCTTAAAACTCAACGAGTTTATCGCGGGTATAAACAACACTTTATACTACCAATTATAATTAAATGAAAGTAGCCATATACAGCAGAGGACTTGACGTTGAGCAGGAGGGCCAGCTGCTTACACTGCTGGAAGAGTTGACCCGGCACCACATTGAGATTTTCCTTTTTAAGCCTTTTACCGAACAGAATTCTGCGGTTAATATTCTCCCATCGAAGTTCGGGCTTTTCAAAACGCATGAGGACCTTGATGACAGCTTCGATTTTTTGATCAGCCTCGGGGGAGATGGAACCATGCTGGATTCAGCAACACTGGTTAGAAATAAGAACATCCCCATCCTGGGCATTAATTTTGGCCGTCTTGGTTTTCTGGCAAGCCTTGGACAGGGCGAAATGGGAAATGCAGTGGAGTCGCTGGTTAATGGCACTTACATGGTTGATCATCGCACATTGATGCACCTCGACGCAAATATTCCCTTGTTTGGAGATGCCCCATTTGCATTGAATGAGTTTGCAATTCATAAGCGGGATACATCGCCAATGATTAATATTCACACCTATCTGAACGGCGAATTTCTAAACTCTTACTGGGCCGACGGGCTTATTGTCTCCACGCCTACGGGTTCGACCGGCTACAATATGAGTTGTAACGGACCAATCGTATTTCCGGACAGTGGAAGCTTTGTAATCACTCCTGTGGCGCCGCATAACCTTAATGTGAGGTCTATTGTAGTACCAGACAATAATATTATTAGCTTTGAAATCGAGGGGAGGACTGAACAGTTTATTTGCGCCCTGGACGCACGTCGGGAGATCGTGGAAAAAGAAGTTCAGCTTGCAGTAAAAAAAGAGGAATTTAAGATTAGCCTCGTTCGTTTTAATGAAAATAGCTTCCTCACAACCCTTAGAGAAAAGTTAACGTGGGGATTGGATAAAAGGAATTAGGTGTTGTGCAAAATAAACTCAAGTATTTTCCGTTAAGATTCATTTTATAGTTTGATCCCATGATATTAAAAAGATTAACCATTTTCATTTGTATCGTACTCCTTGCAAATGTCGGCCGTGCCCAGATGATGGAAAGCTACGTACAGGAAGGCGAGTTTGGCGTGGCCGTAGGAGCGGGGCACTATTTCGGCGACCTTAATACCAGGGCCGCATTGAACCGTCCGAAGTTTAGTGCAGGAGCGTTCTTCAGAAAGCAATTTGGAAATTACATAGGGATTAAGCTGGCCGCCAACTATGCGCGCCTTGGATACTCAGACACCTACAGCGAAAACGAAATTCAAAAGAGGCGAAATCTTAGTTTCAATTCCAATATCTGGGAAGTTTCACTGAGCGGCGATTTTAATTTCTTTAAGTTCTACCCGGGTATCTCCGGATTTACCTATACTCCGTACGTATCCCTTGGGGTCGGTGTTTTTTCTTATGATCCATATGCTTACCTGGGTGATCAAAAATACTTTTTACGTTCAATTGGTACAGAGGGTCAGGGAAGTGACCTTTATCCCGACAGAAAAGCATATAGTTCTATGGGGGTTTGCTTTCCCGTCGCGGTCGGGTTTAAGTATAATGTTTCACAAAACATCAACATGTTTGCAGAGGTAGGCTATCGTTTTACAAATGCCGACTACCTGGATGATGTAAGCAAAACCTATGCGCCTGATGCATTTTCGCCTTTGCCGAACGGTTCGCCGTCTATTGGTCAATTGCTCTCAGACCGCAGTTATGAAACCGGCATCCCGATTGGAATTAAAAACAGGCAAAGGGGAAATAGCCAACAAAAAGACGCCTATGTGCTTGCACAAATAGGTGTGTCTTTCAATATATCATCTTACAGGTGTCCGAAATTCTAAATAGGGCAGGTAGCACATTGAAAACCCGCGAAAGCGGGTTTTTTGTTGATCAAAGTTCAACGTTGCGCTTACTCGCCGGTGATGCAACAGCCTGTCGACAGGCTTTAACTGGTAATTAAATTCCGCTTAAACATAGCTTCGCATGTCTTTCATAGAGTAATTCTTTTAATTATAAAGTCGCTGATTTGATTACCTTTGCCACCCCTTTAAAGGGGGATGAGCCCTATGTCTGAGCTGAAAGATAAAATAGACCTTAATCGATTGCCGACGCATATTGCCATTATTATGGATGGAAATGGTCGTTGGGCAAAGGAGCAGGGACAGGACCGGCTTTACGGACATTATCACGGGGTAGAAAGCGTCCGGAATATCGTGGAGGGCTGTGCAGAACTCGGCGTGGGCTACTTAACCCTATATGCTTTCAGTACGGAAAACTGGGACCGCCCCGCCGACGAAGTAAACGGGTTGATGGAATTGCTGGTCGATACCATCAGGAAAGAGGTGGAAACACTGAATAAAAACAACATTCGTTTACATGTCATCGGCAACATGAAACAGCTTCCAGAGTATGCACAAAACGAAATGCAGGAAGCAATCGATCTAACCCGTGGCAATACCGGTTTGAACCTGGTTATGGCGTTAAGTTATAGCTCGCGTTGGGAGCTTATAAACGCGGTGAAGGAAATTGCTCAACAGGTCCAAAGTGGCCAGCTTGAGGCAGATGCAATCGATGCAGAAACTTTCGAAAATTTTCTTTGCACAAAAAGCTTTCCCGATCCTGAACTGATGATCCGTACCAGCGGAGAATTCAGGATCAGTAATTTTCTACTTTACCAGCTCGCGTATTCAGAATTGTACTTTACAAATACAAGGTGGCCGGATTTCAGAAAAAACAATCTTTACGAAGCAATTCTCGACTTCCAGGGTAGGTAGAGACGTTTTGGAAAAATTAGCGAACAAGTACAGGATGAACAGGAAAACATTCAAACCCTTTGAACACGCGGCAGCCCGGAGCTATTTAACAAACACTTTTAAATATTCCGGCTAATTTGCTGTTCATTGCGTAAAATCCCGGACCAACCGTAAGCTGCTCAGTCGGCGCGGAAATCAACCCAAATAGATATTGATGCAGAACTTTTACAAATCCTTCTTGTTCGCAATTGCGGCATGTTGGTTATTTCATTCATCCGCAGGTGCACAAGTTACTGCAAGCACTACCGACACTACGCAGCCAACGTCAGTTGATGTAAACCTGGAAAATCTTTTTACGCAGAAAGTTCCCCGGAAATACAAGATCGCATCAGTTTCAATTACGGGAAACAAATTTTTTGATCCTGCCCTGCTTACTTCAGTGGCGAATATTAATGTTGGCGATGAAGTGACCATTCCCGGTGGTGATCAATTTTCGAGAGCAATCAATAACCTTTGGAAGCAAAATTATTTTAGCAATGTAGATGTTTATGTTACCTCGCTGAAAGGGCGCGACATTAGCATCGAAATCGCTGTTACGGAAAGGCCGCGACTGGCCAATTTCTATTTCAAAGGGATAAAGAAAACAGAGCAGGAAGATCTTACACCTAAAGTCGGGCTGGTTAAAGGAAGGATCATTACAGAGAACATGCGGAGGTCGGCGGTTGAAGCAGTGCAAAAGTATTATGCCGATAAAGGATATAGAGGAGTGACAGCCCGGATTGAGGAGTCGAACGAAACAACCGCAGAAAACACGCATAATATTACATTGGTCATTGAGAAAGGTGCCAAGGTTAAAATAAGCGATATCAATTTCGCGGGAAATACTGTTCCGGATTCAAAGCTGAAAAAGCAGATGAAAGGAACAAAAGAAATGACCAGGATTACGCTGCGCCCACCTTCTGCAGCCGCCGGTAATCCGGAGCCGAAAACCACCACTTTTTCTGAATACCTGCAGGAGCACGGATACCTTTCATTTACAAAAACAAAAGAATTTCTGGACCCGTATGTCCGAATAAAATTGTCTTCCGCCAAGTTCAACGAGACGAAGTACGAGGAAGACAAAGAGAAAATAATCGAATATTATAACTCCCTGGGTTACCGCGACGCCACCATCCAATCGGATAGTATAACTTATAACTCAGCAGGCAACCTTAATGTCAACTTGGGGGTAAATGAGGGACATCGTTATTATTTCGGCAACATCACGTGGCGTGGTAACACCAAATACTCAGATAGTGTGTTAACTGCAATACTGGGTATTCAGAAAGGAGATGTTTACAACCTCGCAACCCTGAACAATAAACTGGGCAAGCAGCTTACTCCCGAAGGAGGCGACATCAGCGGCTTGTATATGGATGATGGATACCTGTTTTTTAGAACAGAGCCCGTAGAAACTGCGGTTTATAATGACACCATCGATCACGAGATACGCGTTATTGAAGGACCACAGGCAACGATCAAAAACGTCCGGATTGCAGGCAATGAAAAAACGAAGGAATACGTGATCCGCCGCGAGCTTCGTACCATTCCCGGCGAAAAGTTCAGTCGCGCTGACCTTATCCGCTCGAATCGAGAAATTGCCAATCTTGGTTATTTCAACCAGGAAAAGATAGGTATCAACCCTATTCCTAACCCTGATGACGGAACGGTGGACATCAATTATTCTGTGGAGGAAAAATCAAGCGACCAGCTGGAGCTGAGTGCTGGCTTTGGCGGAGGAATTGGCCTTACTGGTACACTTGGGGTTTCGTTCAATAACTTTTCCATTAAAAATATCTGGAAGAGTTCTGCATGGGATCCGTTACCAACAGGCGACGGCCAAAAGCTTAGCTTACGTGTGCAGAGTAATGGTAAGGCCTTCCGATCATATAACTTCTCTTTTACCGAACCGTGGCTTGGCGGAAAGAAGCGCAACTCTTTTACCGTGAGCTTATACGATACCAAGTTCAGAAATGGCCTATACGATTATACCACTGGCAGATATAGCTATTCAGCCGGTGATTCTTATATACAGACTACAGGTGTAGGTGTGAGTCTTGGTAAACAACTGAAGTGGCCTGACGACTTTTTTAGTTTCGTAACCTCTTTGAACTATACGCGTTATCGTTTGAAGGACTACCAGATATTCGAAGGGTTTAGCAATGGTTTTTCCAACAACTTCAACCTGAAGCTTGCTTTGCAAAGGTCTTCAGTAGACCAGCCAATCTTTCCAAGAAGCGGTTCTACATTCCTGATGAGTGCACAGCTTACACCTCCGTATTCACTTATTGACCCGGAGAGAATAAAAGGAAAAAACCCCTATGAACTGGTAGAATACCATAAATGGAGGTTTAATGGGGAATGGTATGTACCAATAGGTAAGCCGCACGGAGGAGAAAGTAATAAGCAGTTTGTATTAAAGACCTCTGTAAAACTGGGCTATATCGGCCGATATAACAAAGACCTCCAGGTGTCGCCCTTCGAGCGGTTCCAGGTGGGTGACGCGGGCTTGAGCAATAACTTTGCCCTACTGGGTTACGACATCATCTCTCACCGTGGATACCCGGTTTACGACAACAGTAATCCCCGCATCAACCCCGATCAACAGAGCACACAAAGATTTTTTACTATTTTCAACAAGTACACCGTCGAGATGAGGTACCCACTGAGTCTCAACCCAAGTAGTACCATTTTCGCGCTGGGCTTCTTTGAGGCTGCCAATGGATGGTATAGCACCAAGGAGTATAATCCTTTCAGG
>JASLBT010000476.1 GCA_030146445.1 Segetibacter sp.
AGCACTGGGTTTAGCGGTTGGGTAATGCACGGCATTCAGATCCGTTATGGCAGCAGGTGAATAACGACAAGCTGCCTAATCCCCTGAGGGTCTTACCAGGGTTTGGCTCAAAACAAAACCGCTGATGAGAGTTCATGGCTGGGCATTCATAGCCGAAAACAGGTTCTCCACAAGCTTTCCACCGCATTATTTTCCCATTTCTTTCCCAGCACGATTTGCAGTATGTTCGCAGACATAAAAGTTGTGAAGTGAGACTAAAGTCATTAGAAATCAAAGGGTTTAAGAGCTTTGCCGATAAGACCGTGGTCAACTTCGACGAAGGCATCACGGGCATAATCGGTCCGAATGGTTGTGGAAAAAGCAATATCATCGACAGTATCCGTTGGGTGATTGGTGAACAGAAAATCAGTGCTCTCCGGAGCGAAAACCTTGAGGCGCTTGTATTCAACGGTAGCCGTACACGCAGCGCCAGCGGACTTGCTGAAGTAAGCCTGACGTTCGAAAACACAAAGAACCTTTTACCTACTGAATTCAGCACTGTAACCATCACCAGGAAGTTCTATAAAAACGGGGAAAGTGAATACCGGATGAATGATGTTAGCTGCCGGTTAAAAGACATTCACAACCTGTTTATGGACACTGGTGTGAGCACCGATAGTTACGCCATTATTGAGTTGGGCATGGTCGACGACATCATTCGTGACAAGGAGAACAGCCGCCGCCGTATGCTTGAACAAGCAGCCGGTATTACCATTTATAAAACTCGCAAAAAGGAAGCAAAAGCCAAGCTCGATCTTACTGAAAGCGATCTTAATCGAATTGAGGATCTCGTTTTTGAGATCAATAACCAGTTGAAGACGCTGGAGAACCAGGCCAAAAAAGCGGAAAAGTACTACGAGATCAAAAAGGACTACAAGGAGATCAGTGTAGAACTTGCCAAAGCTTCACTTGAGGGATTTAACGATACCTACCAACAATTGACTGCTCAACAGGAGACGGAAACGGATAAAAAGTTTAAACTGGAAGCTGAAATCGCCACTGACGAAGCCGCCATTGAACAGGAAAAAGTGGGCTTCATTGAAAAGGAGCGGGCGCTCCAGGGGATGCAACATGATTTTAATGACCTTGTTCAAAAACTGCGCAGCCAGGAAAACGAAAAGAACCTGGCGAGTCAAAAGCTGCAATACCTGAAGGAGAAAGAAACGAGTCTCAAAACTTTTCTCAATAAAGCCGAAGGACAGGTCGCGGGCATTGATGAGTCGATTACGTTTACCACCCAGCAGTTAACAGAAGAAGAGAGTAAGCTGAGCCATTTGCAGGACCAGGTTGAAACTGCAAAGATGGACGTCCAAACAAAAAGACAGGTATACGACGAAAAACGCGCTGCTGTCGACCAACTCAGACGGCGTTTTCAGGAGGTGCAGCGGAAGCAATTCGACGCAGAGAAGAAGGTTGCGGTGGCGGATGCCTCTCTTCAAAACCTGCAACGTGCACTACTACAACTGCAGGATGAACGGATGCAAAGAGAAGGTCAGCTAAAGCAGCTGGAAACACAGCGGGTTGATAAGGAACAGGAACTTGAAGACAAGCGGGTTCACTTGCGTGAGTTGCAGGAGCAGCACGAAGCAACAAAACTACAGATACTTGAAACCCAGCAGCAGCTGGAAAACCTGAGAAGTAAGCTGGCAGAGGAAAACCGGACGTTTGATTCGAAGAAAAATGAACATGCCTTGTTAAAAAGCATGATTGACAGCATGGAAGGCTATCCTGAAAGCGTGAAGTTTTTGAGTAAAAGCACCAGTTGGAACAACAAAGCACCCATACTCACCAACATAATATACGTAAAGGAGCAATACCGTGCTGCGGTGGAAAACGTGTTGGAGCCTTACCTGAATTACTATGTCGTAAACAATCTTGAGGAGGGCATTGCCGCCGTCAACCTTCTCGACGTGAATAAAAAGGGAAAAGCTAACTTCTTTTTGCTTGATAAGGTGAATGGTTACGAAAAAGCTTCTGTTCACCAACCTGCCGGAACCATTCCCGCGATGGATGTGATCGAGGTAGATGAGTCGTACCGCAAGCTTGCCGAATACCTGTTAAGCAATGTTTTCATTGCTGAAAATAACGACGGATTACAGGAGAGTAACGGTGCGGTGGTGCTGGAGAAAACAGGCAAGTTTCTGAAAGGTACGTATAGCATCAGCGGCGGTAGCGTCGGCATTTTCGAGGGCAAGAGAATTGGGCGTGCAAAAAACCTAGAGAAGCTCGCCGAAGAACTTGCTTCTCTCGAGAAATTAGTGGCAAACCGCAGGTCAGAGATACAGGCCCGGCAGAATGAGGTTACCATGTATAGCCAGCAATTAAAGGAACAGGCAATCAGGCAGGCTCAACAACAAATCAGTGAACTTACCAACCAGGTATTTGCGATACAGAATAAGATCGAAAACCTGAATGCGTCGCAGGCTACTGCTCTAAAGCGGTTGGAAGATCTCCAGGGCAACCTTGAAGCAAACCAGGACTCCATAGCAGATGTTCGCGAGGAATTGGTTGGCTTGAACGAACAGTTGCAGGCTGCTGCCGAAGAGATGAAATTACAGGAGCAGGATTACCGGGTTGCTGAACAGGAGTACCAGGATTTAAACCGGTTGTTCAACGAGAACAACCTGTCGCTAACCCGCCAGCAGAGTAAGATCTCTGCGCTGAAAACCGAGTTGCAGTTTAAGAACAATCAATTAAACGACCTTACCCAACAGATTGAGACCAACAAGGTGCAATTAAAACAGGCAAGCGAAAACATAATCGAAAATGAGCAAACTTTAGCAGATGCGGAAGCTTTTTTAGTAAACCTGCTCCGCATGAAAGAAGACGAAGAGAAGAAGCTTAATGCGGCCGACCAGGCTTACTATAACCTTCGGAACGCATTGGGAGAAAAGGAAAGTCAATTGCGGCACAAAGTAAAAAGCAAAGAGATCCTCGATCAGATACTTGCTGAAATAAAAGATAAGCTAAACGAACTTAAACTGCAGCTTGCCGGCATGAAAGAACGCCTAAGCGTCGAATTCAGGATCAACCTCGACGAGATTATCGACCAGGCAAGAACAACAGATACATCGCTTGAAGACTTAAAGGCGGCAAGCGACCGGATGAAAAAGCGCCTGGAGAACATGGGAGAAGTAAACCCAACTGCCATCGAAGCTTTCCAGGAAATGAAAAAGCGTTACGACTTTATCGTGGAGCAAAAAAATGACCTGGTTACTGCAAAAGACAGCCTGTTGCAAACCATACAGGAAGTTGAAACAACCGCTAATCAAAAGTTTCTCGACACGTTCAACGCAGTAAGGGAGAACTTTCAAAAGGTATTTAAAGCCTTGTTCACCGAAGAAGACATGGGCGACCTTATCCTTGAGAACCCTGAAAACCTGGCCGAGACAGGGATTGACATCATCGCAAAGCCGAAGGGCAAAAGGCCAAGCAGTATTGGTCAGTTGAGTGGGGGAGAGAAGACCTTAACGGCTACCGCGCTGCTTTTCGCGATCTACCTGATAAAACCCGCACCATTTTGTATTCTCGATGAGGTGGATGCCCCCCTCGATGATGCAAACGTAGGTAAGTTCACCAAAATGATACAGCAGTTTAGCGAGAACTCACAATTCATAATCGTCACCCACAACAAGATGACGATGGGTGCGGTTGATGTAATATATGGGGTTACAATGCAGGAACCCGGAGTTAGCAAGCTGGTACCTGTTGACTTCAGAAGCTTAAACTAACCTTCGACTTCAATAACAAGGCTGCCCGTAAACAGGGCAGCTTTTTTTATGTGTGTTAGTTCGGAAACGCTAGAGTAGGTTATTCAACTTTGCGTATTGCAATAAGATCACCGTTTTCGCGTCCTTGATTTTCCCTTCTACCAGCCATTGGTAAGCCTCGTCGAAAGATACTTCCAAAACCTCGATGTCTTCCTGTTCATCTTCGAGCCCACCACCTGCCGACTTCCTTTGACTTTGATCGTATTCTGCTGTAAAAAAGTGCAGCAATTCAGAGTCGGCTCCCGGCGAAGTATACAGTTCCATGATCTTCTTAACATTCGAAATTTCGAAGCCGGTTTCTTCTAAAATCTCTTTTTTGATCGCCTCCTCGGGTGAAAGCTCATCGAGCAGTCCGGCGCAGGTCTCAATCAATAATCCCGATGGGTTACCATTGATGTAGGATGCTATCCTCAATTGCCTGATGAGGATAATCGTACGTTGACCTGGATTGTAAAGGAAAACTGTAGCGCCGTTGCCATGGTCATATATTTCCCTCACCTGTGTTTCTGTACTGCCATCTGACTTCGTAAAATCAAACGTTATCTTATTTAGTACAAAAGTTTGGTCGGATAGATTTTCTACGCTCGTGATATTGATATTCCCTGCTGCCATAAAGGTTGTTTTAACCTACGGTGAAGATATAGCGTAAAGCATCACCCTGCTGATTACATATGATATTTTTCTGTGTTACCATAAAATCTCAAGAAAAGCTATTCTTCCAATATTCAGTGAGTTGCCAACGCCAGTTATTTGATGAGGGGTAAAGAAACACATCTAATCTTGATTATGTTTATGACGTCAACTGCTTATAACTGTTCAAACCAAAGCAATGCATAAGACGACAGCGCAGCCCCTTCAACCCGATCAACGAACTGCAATTGTCGACGTGCTTAGGGGCTGGGCACTTCTTGGTGTTGTTTTGATGAACTACGCCGACTATTGCTACATGGGTCTCGATTTCAGAACTACAGAACCGGGTTTATTAGAAGATGTTCTTCAAACTATCGCCAACGTGCTGTTTGCCGCAAAGTCGTGGACAATGCTTAGCTTCCTGTTTGGCTATGGCTTTGGGGTGCTGATGGCTAATGTTGCTGGAAAAGGTTTGAACCCGGTAAAATTTTTCGGGCGCAGGATGTTTTGGTTGTTTGTGTTGGCAATTATCAACAGCGCATTCTTTTGGGGAGATATTCTAAAGGACTATGCGGTAATGGGAATGGTGCTGCTGGCCTTTCACCGCTGTTCAGCAAAAACGGCGTTCGTTATCAGCATGTTTCTCTTCCTGCTTACCCCTGCGGCTGCAGCTTATGTGTTTGCTTCGGGAGTGCGTGGTGGTATGGGGCTGATGGAACCGTATTTCCCATTATATAAAAGCAGTGATATTTTCAGCGTATTATGGTTCGGACTCGTTGGCACATACTTGTTTGAGATACGAAGTCCAAATTACCTGATTACGGTCCATGTGGTAATGCTTGGATGTTTCTTTCTTGGTCTTGGTACGCATAAAGTGGATTTCTTTAACCGGCTGCCAAAAAATAGAAAATATCTCAAACGTATTTTTTGGGCATCACTGGCATTTATCGGCTTGATGATTGGCCTGTTTGTTTTGACGAGTCAAATGAAATGGGGATGGATGAAGTATTATCAGCCCTTTTATTTGGTGATCCTTAGCTCCATGATCTTCTTCGTTGCAACACTTTCGTGGCTTTTTGTTTCCGGCAAGCTCAAAAGCTTTTTTCATGCGATGCAAACGATTGGCAAGATGACATTGACCAATTACATGGTACAAAACGTGTTTGGTTTGTTCCTTTTTTCGGGTGTTGGCTTCAATTTTTCTCTTGTTAACAAAGTGCATTTTGGCTATTACTTGCTCTTTGCCTCTGTAATTTATTTGGGGCAGATTACTTTCAGCAAGTGGTGGCTTGCCCGTTGTTACTATGGTCCTGTCGAGTGGGTGTGGCGGCAGCTTAGTTATGCCAAAAGGCTACCCCTTAAAAGGCAGGCAGTAGCATACAAAAATGTTGGGGATAGCGTGGTTGCTGTAAACCCGGCTACGTAATTATCTGTGTTTATTTGTGTTCGCCGAATACATCTCTTAAAGCGTCGGATATTTCGCCAAGTGTACAATAGCTTTCAACAGCATGAACCACGATAGGCATCAGGTTACGCCCGTCCATAGCCGCATTCCGGATGTCCGCAAGGCAAAGGTTCACAGCTTCAGGATTCCTGCTGGCACGTAAGTGCTTTAGTTTTAAGGTCTGGATTTCTCTTATGCTATCATCAATTTTGAACGATGGGATGGCCAGTGAGTCCGTGACCTTGAACTTGTTGACCCCAACGATGATCTTCTCGCCCGATTCAACTTGCCGTTGGTGGTGGTACGCACTACGTGCAATCTCTTCCTGTATAAATCCCTGTTCTATGGCACTCACACTGCCACCCATTGCATCGATGCTGGACATCAAATCATCAGCTTTTGCTTCGACCTCGTTCGTTAAATTCTCCAGGTAATACGAGCCTGCGAGCGGATCGGCCGTGTCGGAGATACCACTCTCAAAAGCAACTACCTGTTGTGTTCTGAGGGCTATCCTCGCGGCTTCTTCTGTGGGAAGACTCAACGCTTCATCGTAGCCGTTGGTATGAAGGCTCTGTGTGCCACCCAGCACTGCTGCGAGCGTTTGTAACGTGACCCGGCTAATGTTGTTGAGTGGTTGCTGCGCTGTAAGAGTGCTGCCCCCTGTCTGTGTATGAAACCGCAACATCATCGCTTTCTCGTCTGTCGCTCCTAAATTCTTCATGATTTTGGCCCACATCCGGCGAGCCGCCCTGAACTTGGCCACCTCTTCAAAAAGATTATTATGGGCATTGAAAAAGAACGACAGCCTTTTACCGAAAACGTTGATGTCAAGTCCTTTCTCAAGAGCGGCCTGCACATACGCTTTTCCATTGCCTAGCGTAAACGCCACCTCCTGAACTGCGGTGCTTCCAGCTTCTCGAATGTGATAGCCCGATATCGAAATCGTGTTCCATTTTGGCAACTCGCTGCTGCACCATTCGAAGATGTCGGTGATGATGCGCATACTGGGCTTTGGCGGGTAGATATAAGTACCACGGGCAGCATATTCTTTTAAAATGTCGTTTTGAATTGTGCCCGTAAGATTTTTGAGATTTGCCCCGTGTTTGTTTGCCAAAGCCACATAGAGGGCCAGCAAAATGAAGCCAGTGGCATTGATGGTCATGGAAGTGCTCACTTCTTCGAGCTTGATGTTATGAAACAGCAACTCCATGTCTTCAATGCTGTCAATGGCTACGCCCACCTTGCCAACCTCCCCTTCACTCAGCGGGTGGTCGCTGTCATAACCAATTTGCGTAGGGAGGTCAAAAGCTACGCTCAGACCACTAACCCCCTGGGCGAGCAGGTAGTGGTATCGCTTGTTGCTTTCTTCAGCTGTTGAAAAACCGGCATATTGCCGCATGGTCCAAAGCCGACCGCGGTACATATCAGGCTGCACACCCCGGG
>JASLBT010000167.1 GCA_030146445.1 Segetibacter sp.
TCGTTGAAACCCTTTCAGTGCACGTACCGGTGCATTTTTATCGGAACCCGAAACGTATAATTGCACCACTTCATCACCATCCCTTTTACCCGTGTTTTGCACCACACAGGAAACCGTGATGTTTCCGCCCCTACGTGCCGACGCAGGAACCTTCGGGATCGAGTAATCGAAGCTGCTGTAGCTTAGCCCGTAACCAAAGCCAAACAGTGGCTGACCTTTAAAATAACGGTAAGTTCTATTGGCCATACTGTAATCATTGAAGTCGGGGAGGTCGCTATCGCTCTTGTAAAATGTTACCGGTAAACGGCCGGCGGGGTTATAATCGCCAAACAATACATCGGCAAGTGCAGTGCCGGCAGACTGACCGCCATACCAGGCGTTGATAATCGCTGGAACGTTTTCCGCTTCCCACGGAAAGGCAATGGCGCTACCTGTCATAGCTACAAATATTATTGGCTTCCCTGTTGCCGACAGTGTCTTAAGTAATCTTGTTTGCACTGGGGGTAGGGCTATGGTCGTTCTGTCGCCGCCATTGAACCCCGGGTAATTAACCGTCATTTCTTCGCCTTCGAGCTGGGGTGATATGCCGCCAACATAGATGATCGCATCAACGTTTTTCATCCTGGCAGCAAGTGCAGTAAAGTCCGTGGCCGCAAAGTTTCCTGTTCTTAGTTTCACCGATGCTTTGCCATCCACCTGGTTATACTCTAAAACGATGCGGTAAGTTTTATTGGTTTCGGTACTCAGCTTATAGGTGCGTGCACCCCAGCGATTCTTCGTCCAGGCATTTAGTTGTTCTTTGCCGTTCACCAGCAGGCGGTAGCCATCGTCAGCTTCCACTTCAAACGTGATATCGCCGGTTGTAGTTGCAGCAAAATCGGTGCTATACCGGGCAGTAAAATTGTAGGCCTTCAGGCCTGGAACAACCATCTCACCTTCCTGCCAGTTGTGTTCTAACTGTTCTTCCATTCGTGTGAGAATCGGTGTACCGCTCAGGTCGTTGTTGGAAAAGTATTCTGCCCTGAATCCTTTTTTTCCCTCGAATGAAAACCGGTCAGACAGATCGGTATATGCCAGTAAGGTGTCATTGGTAAAGTTGATCGCCTTTTCGTAGATCACTTCAGTATTAGCGCCGAGCTTTTCTTTAATGCCCTGTAGTGCAGTTACAATGCGCGAAGGGGTACCGTTATAGTTGCCCAGGACTGCGATGGGGTTATCTGCATTGGGACCAACAACGGCTATCTTTTTAATCTGTTTGCTTAATGGCAGCACATTGTTCGCATTTTTTAGCAGTACGATGGATTGACGCGCCATTTTTAACGCATGTGCCTGGTGCGGTGCACTCTCCAGCACTGAAGCGGGTGTCTGCGCATAGCTGACCATCGAAGGCGGATCAAACATGCCCAGGCGAAAGCGGATCATAAACAATCGTTTCACCGAAACATCCAGCTGCTTTTCGGTGAGCTTGCCGTTTTTTACTGCCTGTACAAGGGCCTTGTATGCTGCAGTACCGCAGTCGATATCGGTGCCATGCAATACGGCATCGGCCGATGCACTTTCGGCATCAGGATGGGTTTTGTGGTTCTTAAAAAAATCGTCTATTGCCCAGCAATCTGATGTGACATACCCGTTGAATTTCCATCGGTTCCTTAGTATGTCTACCATCAACTGGTCGCTGCCGCAACAAGGTTGACCTTTGAATGCGTTATACGCACACATGACCCCCGCGACATCTGCTTTGGTAATGAGTTCCTCGAAAGCGGGCAGGTAGGTGTTCCACAGGTCGTAATCCGAAGGACTTACATTGAATACATGGCGGGATGGTTCGGGACCGCTGTGAACGGCATAGTGTTTTGCGCAGGCCGCAGCTTTAAGGTACTTCGGGTCAGTGCCTTGCAAACCACGAACGAATGCACTGCCGAGCATGGATGTGAGAAACGGGTCTTCGCCATAAGTTTCCTGCCCGCGGCCCCAACGCGGATCGCGAAAGATATTGATGTTGGGTGTCCAGTAAGTCAGGCCGAGGTAACGGTCGCCCGTTTTACCCAGTTGTATGGCCTTGTTGTGTATCGCCCGCCCTTCAAGGGCCGAGTAGTCGGCCATCTGCTTCAGGGAATTGGTGTCGAAGGTGGCAGCCATAGCGATCGCCTGAGGGTAAACGGTAACCTTAAAAGGTGTTCGTGCTACACCATGCAATACTTCGTTCCACCAGTCATAAGCGGGTATGCCAAGCCGTGGTATAGCCGGAGCAGCATTCAGCATCTGTGCCACTTTTTCTTCGAGGGTAAGCCGGCCAACGAGGTCATCCACCCTTTGCGCGAACGATAGTTTCGTGTTGTTGAAACCATAGCCCGGATTTGTTTGCGCGTTAGTCGCAAAAGCAAAAACAAAGCTGGCCAGCAGGAGTAACAATACCTGGCGATGGATTGGTGCAGAAATTTGTTTACGTAAATACATAATTATAGAAAATGAAAAATTAAAGATGTAAAATGAAAAACCCATTTCACGATCGGAATAACAGGTCGTATCTAAAGCAATATTTTATACACCGGGTAAGGTAATAGCTTCTTGTTTTACTTTCACCTGCCTGTGACCCATACGTCAAAACGCACACAAATACTTAACGCAAACCATTCCCGGATCCTGACGCTTAACGCATTAGTGCGCTTAACAATTCAACATAACCCTAAACAGAAACAATCTTACCTGATTAATTGTAAATTCATAACACTTGATCATTCACAAATCAATGTAGTTTAGTTAGGCTGATTGTACCGTTTATTTGCCCAAACATATCCTGCAGTACAAGAGTGCGACGCCCGTCCGACTGCCCGGCCGACTGGCGGAGCTGGGCGGGCGCAGCTGGTGGGCAAGGATGTTCAATAGTAATCCTTTGGTTGGGTCCAAAAAGAAAGTTCTTAAGTAAACGACATTGATTCATAATTCATCATCCATGACCCATCATCAAAACTCCTGATTCGTGACTCATAATTCACCATTCATCATTCATCATTCATCATTCATCATTCATACCTCATCATTCATCATTCACTGAAGCCCCTTCACCACTTCCGCATAGGCTTTTTTCCTTTTGCGGTTTACATCGAATAACAGCGGGTAATTTTTCCGGCCTTGCACGGGGTAACTTTCAAGCCAGGTGTACCTGTCGCTTACGTTCCAGAAGGTGACACCAGTGATTACGTCACGATGCTTTCTAAACACATCAAACACCATCTTGTATTTTTCGAGTTGTTTTTGTTCCAGCTCGGGGGTGAACACGTCTACATCCGTTGCGACCCTGGGCCTGCGTTCTTTTTCCCACGGGTAAATCGATATGTCCACCTCGGTAAATTGTACTTTTAATCCGAGTGAAGCGTATCTTTCAATGGCATCGGTTAGTTCTTTTTCGCTGGGTTCAAACACCGACCAGTGCCCTTGTAGACCGACAGCGTGGACCGGCACTTTTGCAGTGACCAGTTGTTTGAGGAGTTGATAGATCCGTTCCCTTTTTTCCGGGCGTTCGGTATTGTAATCATTATACACCAGGACGGCATTTGGGTCTGCAGCATGGGCATACTCAAATGCACGACTGATGAATTCGTCGCCGCAGATTTTGTACCACAAGGAATTTTGACGTAGCACGTTTGGCGGATTGTCATCTACGGCCTCATTCACGACATCCCACGCGTATATCTTGCCTTTGTATCGGCCGACCACTGCGGTGATATGATCTTTGAGCCTTTTCAGCAATACTTCTTTGGTTACCTGCTCACCTCTTGCGTCTTTAAAAAGCCAGTCGGGATTGTATTCGTGCCATAGCAGGTTATGACCCCGCACCTTGATGTTGTGTTTCTCTGCAAAGGCAATTATAGCGTCTGCATTTTTCCAGTTGTAGGTGTTTTCGGCAGGGTGAATGCCGGACCATTTCATATCGTTTTCGGGGGTGATGCTGTTAAACTCACGAACGATCAGTGCTGAGTCTTCACCTTTGATAGATTGCGGACCGACCGCAACACCGATAGGAAAAAAGCTTTTATAGTAGTCTTTTAAGCCCTTGCTGCTTTCCTCCGGGCTGCGCAACACAGCTGAGGTTTTCCTGCTACAACTGCCAGCATTTAACAACAACAAACAAAAGGCAGGTACAATTATTCTTTTAACCATAATGCGACTTTAATCTATTTTGTTTCGGGCGGACCCAGGTAAGTTCTTTTAAGTCCACCGGTGTCAATTACCAGTTTCTGAAGCAAAACACCGGGGTCAACCATCCAGTATTTCAGCGTATGTGCACCGGCTTTGCTTACACGGTGTTTACTTGTTTTTATAATGATGTTGTCGGCCACCCACTGGTTCCATAGCCTTTCAAAATTGCCTTCATGCATATTGATGACCTGCGGCTTTTCGTCGTCTATCGAAATGGCGAAGCGCAAACCTTCATTGTGGAAATTCAGGGTAGGGGAAAGATAGACCTGCACGCTGATGCTATCGGCATCGTTTAGTACAATGTCGTAATTCAGAGCGGGAGTACCGGCAGCAGGGTTGACAGCGCCGGCTGTTACCGGGAAGGGCGTGACTGCTGATAAAGTTCTCCCCAGGTTTGGGATCACCTGCCATTGTACACCTCTGGAGCTGACAGCTTTTGAATAGTGCGGCGCTTCAATGGAAATGTATCCGTTTTTTTCGGCAAAAACGCTTTTGGTACCTGGCCATTCTGTTGTTGGAGTACCGACTGCAGCCTGCAAACTATCCAGCCATTTAACCGTGCCTTGATTATCATTTTGAAGATACTTGACCTCCGGCATCGTATTCGTTAATGGTTGCTGCCAATAGGTATAACCAATGTGTGTCTGGTCCATCATGTGGCTCCACTTGCCCCCGGCGAGCGTATCGTTATAGTATTTACTAATCAGGGAATCTTTCAGGTATAAGTACTTTGCCCTTTCGGCAAGCGCGTTTGTTCCGGGTAACCGGAGGGAAGCATACTCGCGATTTTTTGCAACAACAAGATACAGTTCGTTCAGGTTTGCACTTGCCTGGACAGGGTGCAACACAAGTTGGTAATAAGCATCGTGGTAAGCGGCAGGCAACTGTTTAGCGATTGATTGCGCCTTTGCAAGGAGCTTGTTGTATTCGACAACCACCCGCTCTGCTTCCTGATAATTTGCAAGGCTGTAGGTATCCGGTGAAAGTAGTTCGGGTTTGCGGCGGCTGTTGTATTTTGAATACAGTGCGAGAATGTTGCCTATGGTCTTTGCATGTTGCGCACCAAACTGTTTCGTCGCCCATTGGGTGTAGTATTCAGGAAGTCTTTCGGCCGGCCACTGCTCCGGTTTCCATGCATAGTCGAGGAAGAAATTGATCGGGAACTCCATGGGTTTCAGGTCGCCAACATTAACAATCCAGATCCTGTTGACGCCATAATCGTACGCAAGGTGCATTTGCTCCCATGTGCGTTCAATCTGGTTTGTGTTGATCCATTTATAATTTCTCGGGCCGCCTACATAATCGAAGTGATAATAGATGCCGTAACCGCCGGAATGTTGTTCACCCTTCTTTGGCAACTTGCGAATGTTTCCCCAATTGTCGTCACACAGTAAAAGGGTTACATCATCGGGTACCCGCATTCCTTTGTCGTAATAGTCCTGCACTTCTTTGTATAATGCCCAGAGTTGCGGTGTTTGTGACGGGGCCTTTCCGGTTACTTCACCAATGATTTTTCGCTGATCTTTTACGATCCGTTCAAGTAAGTCGGTTGCTGTGCCACTTGTCATTGGCTCGTCACCGTCGCCACGCATCCCGATGGTGACGATGCTTTCATGTGTTCCCATGTTTTCGATCCCCTTTCGCCAGAAGGCCCGCAGTACGCTGTCGTTGGTTGTATAATTCCAGGCGCCTTTGCCATATCGCTTCCATTCCTGTTGTGCACGCAGCATGGGTTCGTGGTGGCTGGTGCCCATTACAATGCCATACTTGTCGGCCATAACAGGATTAAGGGTGTCGTCGTCGTTGAATGCATTTCCCCACATTGCCGGCCAGAGGTAATTCGCTTTCATGCGCAGCAGCAGCTCGAACATTTTCTCGTACATACGATGATTTACACCACCAAACTTTTCTTTGGTCCAGCCGGAAAAAGCAGGGGCTTCATCATTGATAAAAATACCGCGGTACTTGACAGCAGGAGCGTCGGCCTTTGACACGCCGGGCTTGAGGTATACTTGTTTATGTTTTACGACTGGCACATCGGCCCACCAGTACCATGGCGAGACACCAATTTCTCCCGTGATATCGAAAACTCCGTACGCGGTGCCTCTTTTGTCGCTGCCGGTAATGACCAATGCCCGGCCTACCCCTTTGAAAGGCGCTGATATTACTCCGTATTGATAGCCGTCCCACTTGTCTTTCAAGCCAGCCGTTTTTAACGTACCGGCAGTAGCCAGTTGCTTTATCGTAGCTGATCTGTTTAAGCTGCCGATGATGATCAGGTTTGCAGCTCGTGACGGTAGCTGGTGTATCACTGCGCTTTTACGACCGGTAACTTTTTCTATATCGCCGGCAAGCAATTGTGCCGACTGTTGAACCAGCCAATGGTCCGACTCGTCCACATAAATCGGGGTTGCGCCATTAGCATCGGCGAGCGGAAATGCACCAGGTGTTGGATTTGTAAATACGAAGTTTTGTGCGTTGAGTTTAGCTCCACAGAACAACGATAACAGCACTAGAATATATTTCATTGAAAAGTCGTTATGATTGCGGTTTAACAAAGTTCATTATTGCATAAAAAGATGACTTGTTCGACGCCTCCTTCCAAAGCCGGTTCATTTCGCGTCCGGACGGCGTGGCCGGGCAGGCAACCGCGGAAGTCATGTATTGCCAAAGCCTGGTCCGGAAAAAAACATTTATTCAGCACCAGTTTGTCAACTGGTGAGCAGTACGGCACATCAGGCATGCGGCATTGCAAGATTGATTTACTCAGAAGCCGATCGAGTTGCCCCCGTCCACCGGCAGTACCACACCGGTGATGTACTTAGCCGCATCAGATGCCAGGAACACTGCTGCATCCCCGATGTCGGCAGGCTCGCCCAGCACACCCATCGGTGTCCGACCCATAGCTTTTCCTTTTCTTTCCGGATCGTTGTTGAGTGCTTTTGCCGACATTTCTGTAGCAATAAATCCCGGTGCGATACAATTGATGCGTATCCCTTTCGGCGATAACTCAACGGCCATTGCGCGTGTCATACCTTCAATCGCCGACTTTGATGCGGTATACGCGATGACTTTGGGAATGCCATATTGTGAAGCCATTGAACTAATGTTGATGATGGCCCCGTTACCTGCAGTGAGCATACATTTTACCACCTCACGGGATAGTACAAATATGGATGTCAGATTGGTGAGAATGACCTTTTGAAAATCTTCGTCGCTTACTTCGGTGAACTCTTTCTTCATATTAATGCCGGCATTATTAACCAGCACATCAATTCTTCCATGGTCGTGTAAAATCTTTTTTACCATCGCCGGTATTGCCGCGAGGTCGTTTAAGTCGCAGCTTATGGGAACACATCGTTCCCCCAGTTGTTGTTTCGCATTATCGAGCTTCTGCTGGTCGCGGCCTACGATGACGGTCGTATAGTTGTTGCTGACAAATTTTTCTGCTATTGCGAGTCCTATGCCCGAGCCACCGCCCGTAACAATTGCGATCTTCTCTTGTTTGATTTCCATTGATGGTGTTTCGTTTTAAATACCTGAAAAGTATAAGTGATGCTGAGCGAACGTTAGTTGCCTGGTGCGTACGGAAACCTGAGTGACTGGTAGTACGCCAGGTTGTGAGCAGGTTTTTCGTAACCTTCCGGAATGGGCCGTTTTGAAAAACTCTGGAAATACAAAAGACATGCGTCTCTCCACCAGACCGCCTCCTGTTCCTGTATGGAAAGCAACATTTTTACCTGTTCAAAACGTTCCTGATCAATATTTGCCCGTTGTGCATTCCAGGTTTGTTGCATTTGCCGTACACTATCAACAGCGGAGTAGTATTTGTAACACAGTTCGTCCCATAAGTTTCGCCCGGATCGCATTTTATGGGTCCAGGGAACGCGGTGAAACCAGAGCAGGTAATCTTCGGGGCAGGTGTTCACGTTTTCATACAACTTCCTGACTTCGGGTGCATATTGCGCGAGTGCATTGCTTCCCGACGAGGTGCGATCGAAACCGATGGCAATGCTATCCGCACGATGATAATACACCGGATCCCAGTCGGCACGCGATGCGCGGTTGGTCCACGGTGCGGGACCGTAATGGTGACCATTACCCATGATGTGGTGCAGACCAAGCGGAGTCATATAGTTGACCATGATGTCACGCGAGGAGAGCATCAGTTTTTTCACGGGAGATATAAAAGAGCTTTTATTAGAGAAGGTTGATCGTAGCCATTCATCTGCAATCTGTGCGGATGAAAGCTCATGATCCCAGGCAAGCCGTCCAAGTGCATACCAGTTCGCCTGGGCAAACGGATGCCCTGTCCAGTTGATGTCGTTGCCGATGTTTGCCACGCCTGCCATGCCCGTGAGTGCATGTTCGTCCAGTGTACCATCGATAACTTTTGCAACCGTTGACCCCGGACCTTTGCTATAGGTGTCGGCTTCGAGTACATCCCTAAACATCGGCGCTTCATATACCAGGTGTGTTGCCTGGCCGAGATATTCCTGTGTCACCTGGTATTCCATCAATAATGGTGTAGCTGGCATGGCACCGAACAGCGGATGAAAAGGTTCTCTTGGTTGAAAATCAATCGGGCCATTTTTTACCTGCACCATTACGTTTTTCCTGAACTTGCCATCGAGCGGTTTAAACTCATTATAAGCCTGTTTAAACCGGTCGTCAGGAGTTTCATTGCTATACACAAACGCTCGCCACATTACTATACCGCCATGAGAAGCAAGTGCGTCTGCAAACATGTTTGCGCCGTCTGCGTGTGAACGGCCATAATTTTGCGGCCCTGGCTGCCCCTCTGAATTTGCTTTTACGAGTATGCCTCCGAAGTCGGGGATATAAGTATAAATCTCATCGATCTTTTGTTTCCACCATTGCTGCACAAGAGGATCGAGGGGATCGGCTGATTTAAGTCCGCCAATTTCTACCGGCGCACTAAACCGTGCGGTTAGGTAAACTTTGATGCCATACGGCCGGAATACTTTTGCAAGTGCCGAAACCTTTTCGAGATACGGTTTGGTTAACACCAGGGCGTTTGCATTTACATTCGTAAGTACTGTTCCATTGATGCCGATAGATGCATTTGCTCTTGCGTAATCGGTATAGCGTTGATCGAGGTAACCCGGGAGCCGGTGCCAGTCCCAAATGGAAAAGCCGGCATACCCTCTTTCGACGGTGCGGTCCAGGTTATCCCAATGATTTAATAACCGATGTTTGATTTTAGGGGTGCTTGTAATGGAAAGACTGCCTATGTGCTGATTGGTTTGTAGCAAGCGAAGAAAATGGAAGACACCGTAAAAAACACCGAGGTCGGTATTTGCAGTAATGAGCGTCGTTTTCCTGCCATTAACTGTAAGTGTTCTGATGATATAGCCCTCGTCGCCGGCTGCACTAAGGTTGATGTTTGCCGATGCGATCAGCTTAGCACTTGAAGGTGTACCCACAACCAGGGAATTAACAGCCGGGACACTTTGCGTTGTAAACTGTTTTGAGAGAAGACCCTTCAACCCGGAAAGCAATTCCTGTCTTGCGGCCAAAATGGTTGCTGAATTACCCGGGAAAAACACGCCCGAAATTGCCTTTTGATATTGTTGCCTTACCTGAACATTTTCGACCGGATCGTATCGGAGCCAAAGCCGGTAGCCGTTATCGGCAAACGCAGAATAAGATGTAGAGAGGAAAAGTAGAACGACAAAGAATATTTTCATAGCGGGTGCAATGTTAGCTGCTGCTGGCTCCAATATCAGAAGAAAGTGCCTGTTAAGAATCAGCGGCAGAGGCTCTTTTGGCTAAAGTAGGTTTTTTTTTGAAAATCTCTGCAATCGGTTACATTTTTTATATTTTCTGCCGATATTGTGCAGAATTCTTTATACTTGTCTTAATGAACGATACGCCGCCATTGAAAACTGCGCTCTCACTGCTATTACTGTTTTTCATTTCTGCTACCACGTTTATTCAACTATCAATTGTTTCAATTCGCACCGGCATATCTTGTTGCCGGCAGACTGATACACGCTACAAATCATTTTCCGCATACATCAAATCAAAACCTCAATTATGTCAGTTGTACTTGGAGACAAAGAATATTTCAAAGGTATCGGCCAGGTTAAATATGAAGGTCCTGAAAGCGATAACCCGTTTGCCTTTCGTTGGTACGATGAAAACAAAGTGATCGCCGGTAAAACCTTAAACGATCATTTTAAGTTTTCCTGCGCTTATTGGCATTCGTTCAATGCCGACGGTTCCGATCCGTTTGGCGGACCGACGTTCGACTTTGAATGGAACGAAAAACAGGATGCGATTGGGAGAGCTAAAGACAAAATGGACGCGGCATTTGAATTCATCACCAAGATGAACCTGCCTTATTATTGTTTTCACGATGTGGACGTGGTGGACTACACGAATGATATCGCCGATAACGACCGCAGGTTGGCAACAATGGTCGAATACGCGAAACAAAAGCAACAACAAACAGGGGTCAAGCTTTTATGGGCAACGGCAAACCTGTTTTCTCATAAGCGTTTTATGAACGGCGCTTCTACAAATCCCGACTTCCTGGTGCTTGCTCACGGTGCCGCACAGGTAAAGGCTGCCCTCGATGCAACTATTGCTCTCGACGGTGAAAACTACGTGTTTTGGGGCGGGCGCGAAGGTTATATGACTTTGCTAAATACCAATATGAAGCGGGAACAGGAACACCTTGCAAGGTTCCTGCATGCGTCAAAAGACTATGCAAGAAAGCAAGGCTTTAAAGGAACTTTTTTTATTGAGCCGAAGCCAATGGAACCCACCAAACACCAATACGATTACGATTGTGCTACGGTGATCGGGTTCTTACGCCAGTACGACCTGCTGAATGATTTTAAAATCAACATCGAGGTTAACCATGCCACCTTAGCCGGCCATACATTCCAACACGAGTTGCAGGTAGCTGCTGATGCAGGTGTGCTCGGCTCTCTCGATGCTAACCGGGGCGATGTTCAAAATGGTTGGGATACCGACCAGTTTCCGAACGATCTGAACGAGTTAACCGAAGCAATGCTCATCTTTCTTGAAGCAGGCGGGCTGCAGGGCGGAGGTGTAAATTTTGATGCTAAAATCAGGAGGAACTCAACTGATCCTGCCGATCTTTTCTTTGCGCATATAGGTGGTATGGATACATTTGCACGTGCACTGATTACTGCCGACAATATTTTGCAGAAGTCGGATTATAAAAAGTTCCGGCAGGAAAGGTACTCCTCGTACGACACAGGCAAAGGAAAGCAGTTTGAAGAAGGAGCAATTGGCCTTGAGGACCTCCGGGCATACGCGATTGAAAGTGGTGAACCTGAAGTGCGTAGTGGCAAACAGGAATACCTCGAGAACATCATTAATCGGTTCATCTAAGTTACCCGGGGTATGCAGGTATAGTTTAAATGCCGGGTTTACTACCGCTGTTTTCCGGCTGCGGCTGGTTAAGAATGCATTGTTTTTATCCTGGCATGCGGCAAAAAGTATTTTTAGGTGATGGTTATGTACCTTCAGCCCGTAAAATAGTCCAATACCGCCTGCAGAGCCGGATCAATCCCGGTTAGGCCCGGTGGTTTATACTTTTAAACTTATAACAACTGCTATGAAATTTTTTATCGACACGGCCAATCTCGCGCAGATTAAAGAGGCCCACGATCTAGGCATCCTGGATGGGGTTACCACCAATCCTTCACTGATGGCCAAAGAGGGCATCAAGGGAGAGGAAGCAATCAATCAACACTACAAAACCATTTGCGAGCTGGTTGACGGTGATATATCAGCGGAAGTACTTACGACCACCGTTGATAGCATTATAGAAGAAGGAAAAAAACTCGCCGCGATACACCCCAATATTGTTGTAAAAGTTCCGATGATCAAAGACGGTGTAAAAGCCATAAAGTGGTTTACCGACAATGGCATCCGCACCAATTGTACGCTCATCTTTTCGGCTGGCCAGGCTATACTTGCGGCAAAAGCCGGCGCCTCTTACATTTCTCCATTCCTCGGCCGTATCGACGACAGCGGCTGGGATGGCATGATGTTGATCGACCAGATCGCCCGTATCTTTAAAGTTCAAGGCTACAAAACGGAGATACTTGCTGCTTCTATCCGCAACCCTAATCATATTATCCGCGCAGCAGAAATGGGTGCCCATGTTTGCACCTGCCCGCTCGAGCCAATTCTTGGCTTATTAAAACATCCCCTCACCGACATTGGCCTTGCCAAATTTTTAGAAGACGCTAAAAAAATGTAAGTATACATGGAACCAAAACAGCTTGACGAAATTGCCGGCCAGGTAAGGCGCGACATCGTGCGTATGGTGCATTCATCACAGTCGGGCCACCCCGGCGGATCCCTTGGATGTGCCGACCTGGTTGTTGCGCTTTATTTTCACGTGATGCGCATCAACGAAACAAAAAACGCGGAAGGCTTTCTGGAATTTTCCCGGCAAGGACAAAATGAAGATTTGTTCTTTTTATCCAACGGGCACATTTCACCTGTGTTTTATTCGGTGCTATCGCGCAGGGGTTATTTCCCAACGTCTGAAATGTCGACATTTCGTAAAATAAACTCCCGCCTGCAGGGGCATCCCGCCACACACGAACACCTTCCGGGCGTTCGCATTGCCTCAGGCTCATTGGGCCAGGGACTCTCTGTTGCTGCCGGATGCGCATTCGCAAAACGGCTTCGTAAGGAAGACCGCCTTGTATATGTGCTGATGGGTGATGGTGAACAACAGGAGGGCCAGATTTGGGAGGGCGTGCAATTCGCGGCCCATCACCAGCTTGATAACCTGATTGCGGTCATCGACTGGAATGGCCAGCAGATTGACGGACCTACAGATAAGGTGATGAATAACCGTGACCTCAGGTTGAAATACGAGGCCTTCGGCTGGGACACCGTTGAGCTCAAAAATGGTAACGACATGTTGCAGGTGCTGGAGGCGCTGGAAGCAGCCAAACAAAAAACCGGCAACAAAAAACCTGTATTGATCGTGATGAAAGCCGAAATGGGCTTTGGTGTGGATTATATGATGTACACCCATAAGTGGCACGGAGCGGCGCCTAACGATGAGCAACTCGATATTGCGCTGCAGCAATTACCGGTAACACTTGGCGACTATTAATCCTCCTCAACACCCCACAACAACTACATGAAGAAATATACTTTTACCGAAAAGAAAGATACCCGCTCGGGCTTTGGCGCAGGAATCGCCGAATTGGGCAGATCAAATCCTAACGTAGTGGCACTTTGTGCCGACCTTGTAGCGTCACTGAAGCTTGACACTTTCATCAAAGAAAATCCCGAACGTTTTATTCAGTGCGGTATTGCCGAAGCCAATATGATCGGTGTTTCAGCAGGCCTTGCGCTTAGTGGCTACATTCCTTATCCTACTACATTCGCCAACTTCGGTTCCAGCCGTGTTTACGATCAAATAAGACAAAGCGTAGCCTATTCCGGTACGAATGTAAAAATCTGCGTTTCACACGCCGGATTAACCCTTGGCGAAGATGGTGCTACCCACCAGATATTGGAAGACATCGCCATGATGCGGGCAATGCCTGAAATGACGGTGATCAATCCCTGCGATTTCAACCAGACTAAGGCGGCTACAATAGCGATTGCTGATTACGAAGGGCCTGTTTACCTCCGCTTCGGAAGACCTGTCGTACCCATATTCACCGCCCCCGATCAAAACTTTGAAATTGGGAAAGCATGGACCGTAAACGAGGGTAAAGATGTGAGCATATTTGCTACAGGGCACCTGGTTTGGGAATCAATCCTTGCCGGTGAGATACTCGAAAAAGAAGGTATCGATGCGGAGATCATCAACATTCACACGATTAAACCTCTGGACACGCAGGCTATTCTTCGTTCCGCAGAAAAAACCCGTTGCGTCGTTACTGCGGAAGAGCACCAGCTGAACGGCGGACTCGGAGATGCAGTTTGCCAGGTGCTTGCGCGAAATAATCCGTTGCCAGTAGAGATGATCGGTGTAGACAACAGTTTTGGTGAAAGCGGCACGCCGGCACAACTGATGGAGAAATATGGCCTGAATGCCGCCAGCATTGTTGAGTCGGTAAAGAAAGTAATTGCACGGAAGCAGGGTTAGTATTCTGAACTTTATCGTTGTTGTTGCATATGGTTGACTACGGGCACCAGCAGTTAAGCTATGGACACTATTGTGATCTGCCCGGTGGATCGCAATAGTGTTATAAATGCGTAATTGCTTTCGTGCTATCCGTGTTTGTTTATCTGCATCATGGCTGTTGATTAAGCATTCAATACCCTGTACGCTAACACATTTTTTTTTGGACCCGGCTTGAGTGATTCTATTGAGCATCGTTGCGTCGCACTCTTGTGCTGCAATACCAGTATGCAGCTTCCATTCCTGGAAGGCTCAACCAAACGATGACAAAGCAGTCACATCATCATACAACATTCAACATAATCTGATACCGCTTTTATCTCGTAGTCCTGCATTCGTACTTTATCATTCATCATTATAGCTTACCATGTTACTCCTTGGCATCGACGTTGGCACCTCCTCCATTAAGGTTTCCGTAGTAGACGGCGCTACCCAGCAAACTGTGGCCAGCGCCCAATATCCCGAAACAGAGTCGGAGATCATTTCACTGCAGTCAGGCTGGGCGGAACAGTCGCCCGAAAAATGGTGGAACGATGTTAAGCAGGCAATCATTAAGGTGAATGGTTTGGGCTACTACAACCAGGGCGATATTGGAGCAATCGGGATATCGTACCAGATGCATGGACTGGTGATGCTTGACAAAGAAGGAAATGTTCTACGCAACAGCATCATCTGGTGCGATAGCCGCGCGGTGAGTTATGGCGATAAAGTATTTAATGAATTGGGCAGTGAATATTGTTTGGGTTGCCTGTTGAATTCACCAGGCAACTTTACTGCGGCAAAACTTGCCTGGGTAAAGGAGCACGAGCCAGAAATTTTTGCGCGTATTCACAAAATTATGCTGCCGGGCGATTTTATTGCCCAGCGATTGACGGGTGAGATTACCACGACGCCCTCAGCCTTATCTGAGGGAATTTTTTGGGATTTCACCACCCACAGCTTGTCCGAACAGGTGTTGGATCAATTTGGTTTTGAAGAGACCATTATTCCGGATATCAGGGACGTATTTGCTGATCATGGAAAGCTTTCCAAAAAGGTTGCCCACGAATTGTCATTGAAGGCAGGTATTCCCGTTACGTACAAAGCAGGCGACCAGCCGAACAATGCGCTGTCATTAAACGTGCTTCAACCTGGTGAAGTTGCGGCAACGGCCGGAACATCAGGCGTAATCTACGGGGTCAGCGATCAGCTCACCTCAGATCCGCAATCGCGGGTAAACAGTTTTGCACACGTCAACCATAATGTGCAACAAACAAGGGTAGGGGTGCTGCTGTGTATAAATGGTACCGGTATTCTGAACAAATGGGTTCGCAATATCACGGGTAACAGTTTATCCTATCCACAAATGAATGAACAGGCCGGCTCCGTAAAACCCGGGAGTGACGGGCTTATGATGCTCCCGTTTGGAAATGGTGCTGAACGTATTCTCAATAACCGGATCGTCGGTGCACAGATGCTCAACATAGACTTTAATAAACACAGCGCTGCACACCTGTTCCATGCAGCACAGGAGGGAATCGCTTTTGCGTTTCGCTATGGCCTCGATATCATGCGTCAAAACGGGATGACCCCGACAGTCATCCGTGCAGGCAGGGCAAACATGTTCCTGAGTAATGTGTTTGCAAATGCTTTTGTAAATGCTACCGGTGTTCCGGTCGAGCTTTACGAATGCGATGGCAGTGTTGGCGCCGCGCTTGGAGCTGGAATTGGTGCAGGTTATTTCAAAAGCGCCGCTGAAGCATTTAGCGGACGTGAAATCCTGCACATCATCACCCCAACCCAGGCCGGGCACTACAATGAGCTATACGGTCACTGGCAGCAGGCACTCGAAGCAAACCTGGGAACGCGTGATGAATGATGCATTAATACCGTTTAGTTAAGCCACTTGCTCAATGGATCTGCCAATTTATAGGCTGATGAACAGGCGCCCGGATGACCCGGGTTCCCACAGGAATGCCACCCGCGCCAGGTTGCGGGCAGCTGCAACAATTTACCATTCAATACTCCGGTTGCATCGAACAGATTGCTTAACTACACAACATTGAACTACGATTGATGAATGAGGTTCCTGCCGTTTTTTGCTTAACTTAACGCTTAACGATATTCACTCCGATATAATCAAATCTTCGTCTTCTTCAGATTAGCAAATTCTGCTTCAGCTCCCTGACCTACATTGGGATCGAGCGGATGAAAGTTTGACCAACCAATAATTAAGGATCCACAAAATTTACCTTCAACTGTGTTCAGTTTTATCGTAGAACGGAGTGCCATCTTTCCGGCTCCATCAGGAGCCTCCTGTTGATAGATACAAGGGTATAACCGGTTTTCAGGGCTCCATAGGAGCCTCCTGTGTAGCACAATCACCCCGCAATTCAATGAAATCATGATGGTTGATGATCATTCTTCATTCCATGACTTTTTTTTTGTGGGTTTGATTAATAATATGCTTGTTATTAGCTTGATACTTTAGTATCGCAAATTAAAAAACCACCTCACGAATTGCATCAGAGGTGGCCTTTTTACTTTTTAGACCAACTAACCATTAATAAGTTAGTTGGCATTCACCCATGCGGGAGTGTTCCCTATTAAACTATCACTTTTAATTCCGATTGATCATCCTTTCTGGAAAGTCGTAATGGGCTGAATGGTACCGTCGGGATTATACTTTAGTTCCGTGACCTTTATATTGCGCAGGTGTGTTTTTCCTGAAAGTTGTGTATCGTGGTAAAACAGGTACGACTTGCCATTCAGTTCAATAATAGAGTGGTGATTCGTCCAGCCCTGTACCGGGTTAAGAAGTATTCCCTGGTAAGTAAATGGTCCGAGCGGATTGTCACCGGTGGCATAAGCAATGAAGTGGGTATCGCCGGTTGAATAGGAGAAATAGTATTTTCCTTTGTACTTGTGCATATAAGAAGCTTCAAAAAACCTTTTGTCGTGGTTACCCGCCATAAACGGTTTGCCATCCTTGTCAAGTATCTGCACATCTCTAACCGGACCTTCAAACCCAAGCATATCATTAGTCATCTTTGCCACTTTTGGTGCAAGTGCGAGCTTGTCATTTTCAGGCTCCTGGCCGTAAGCAGAATCAAACTTTCCCGTCTGCCACTTCTGCAGCTGACCGCCCCATATGCCACCAAAGTACATGTAGCTGGTGCCATCGGAGTCAGTAAAAACAGCCGGGTCTATGCTAAAACTTCCTTTTATAGGTTGGGGTTCCGGCTTAAAAGGACCGGTGGGAGAATTACTGGTTGCCACCCCGATTTTAAATTCGTCTTTTTTGTCCTTAACCGGAAAATAAAGGTAATACTTACCGTTTTTGTAAGCGGCATCAGGTGCCCACAACTGCCTGCCCGCCCATGGGATGTCCTTAATGTCGAGCGCAACACCGTTGTCCTTCACCGGACCGTTAATGCTGTCCATCGATAACACGTGGTAATCGGTCATGGCAAAGTGCGAGCCATCGTCTTTCTCCGGTACACCTGCATCGATATCGTGTGATGGGTAGATGTATATCTTGCCGTTAAATACATGTGCAGAAGGATCCGCGGTATACATGTGCGTAACCAGCGGTTGCGAAAGGTAACGGGTACTATCGGTTTTGCCTCCTGCAGTGGCACCGGAATTTTCAGTGGAAGATGAGGTGCCTTGGTTACAGGCAGCAACGGCCAGGGCAATTGCAACCGGCAAACATCGTTGAAGGATTTGTAATGACATAGGTAGTCGTTAGATTAGAGAATTATAGGCTGGTTTTAAAGTTTGATTGTATCTACTCACCGTGGAAGTTTTCTCTGCGACGAACCTCTGATAACAAGCTCCGACCTGAGAACGATTGCATCCGTCGCCGCGATGGTCGTTTTACCTTTAAGGTGATCGATAAGGTTTTGCGCCGCGGCCTCACCAATGTCGTACCCCGGATAATTTACAGTGGTTAGGTGAGGTTCAACCACCGAAGATACCGGGTCATTGTTAAAGCCAACAAAAGCGATTTGATCGGGGATACTGATACCCGCGTCTTTAAGAGCAAGCATACAGCCCACTGCACAGTCGTCGTTCGCAACAAAGACGCCATCGGGCATCGGTTTCATCTTCCTGATTAACTCAGCCGCGTTTGCACCACCTTGCTTACTGAGATCATTTATAATAAGGTATTCGTCTTTAAACGGGATGTCGTTGTCGGCTAATGCCTGTTTGTAGCCCGTAAAGCGGTCCTGGTATACGTTCCGCTTTAGCAAGGCCGTTACATGAACGATCCTGCGGCAACCCTGTTCGATGAGGTGTTGAGTTGCTTCGTATCCTCGTTTCCGATTGTCAATCAGCACATTTGTGGAATTCTTGTGCTCGGGTATACGATCATAGAAAATGATCGGGATATTATTTTTGAAAAAAACATCAAAGTGATCGATGTTAAGGGTGTTGTAAGCCAGGGAAACGAGTAAACCGTCCACCCGGCTGTTAAACATCGTTTTTGCGTTCGCAATCTCTTTGTCGACAGACTCCCCGGACTGGCTAATGATGAGGTTGTAGCCAGATTCATTGGCAACCTTTTCAATTCCCGAAATGACGCTCGACATGAAATGGCTATTGATCCTCGGGATGATCACACCAATCGTATTGGTATTTTTGCTCCTGAGGTTACGTGCAAAATGATTGGTGCGATAACCCATTTGCTCTGCAAGCTCAGCGATTTTTAACCTGGTTTTTTTACTAACAACAGGATCGTCTTTCAACGCCCTGCTTACAGTGGCGCTGGAGATACGCAGCTTATTGGCCAGGTCGTATATGGTAATCTCTTTTCCTTTTGTCATGTGGATACCTGCATTATTTTGCTAAAGTAGGATTTTTTAAAAAAATTTATTGCAATCGGTTGCATTTTCCGAAAATTGGTTACTTTTAACTCGGTATAAACCTGTCAACCTTGCCATATGAATAAATTATATCCACTCTCCCGGGGTGCATGCCCTGTCATTTATCAACCCCCTTTATTGCCGTGTCCCTGGTTTTCAAGGGACAATTACCGGTCTACACGCAATATCAACTTACAAGCATAAAGGCCAATGTTTCTTTTATCGTTGCCCGAGTGTAATTATTATCGCACAACCCGATACATCAATACTAAAAAATCAACTATGAAACGTTTGGCTAAAAGTAGCCTGCAAAAGCTAACGATTGCTATTTGCTGGGTTTTGTTTGCGGTCTTGCCCGCAATGGCACAGGTTAGGGTTACCGGTAAGGTAACGAGTGCCCAGGGAGATCCCCTGCCTGGTGCAACAATAACTGTGGTCGGCTCTCAAACCGGAACTTCTGCCGGAACCGATGGGAATTTTTCTATAAGTGCACCGGCCAACGCTTCCCTCAGGGTAAGTGCGATAGGGTATGCCGACCAGGAGGTACAGATTGGCAACCGCACGACAGTTAATGTGCAGTTGCAAGCTTCTGCTGCAGCCCAGCTCGAACAGGTGGTAGTAGTTGGTTATGGTACCCAACGAAAGGAAGCTGTTACGGGTTCGGTAGCGTCCATCAGTGGAAATGTGATGCGGGAGGTGCCGTCTCCAAACATTACACAGGCTTTACAGGGCCGCCTCGCAGGTGTAGACATCGCTCAAACATCAACAAGGCCGGGTGCTACCATGCAAATCCGGATTCGTGGTTCACGGTCGCTGTCTGCCGACAATAACCCATTGATCGTGCTTGATGGGATACCGTTTATTGGGTCTCTTGCAGACATCAACCCAAATGACATCAAGAGTGTTGATGTGTTGAAGGATGCCTCCGCAACCGCAATTTATGGTTCACGTGGTGCTAACGGTGTTATCATGGTTACAACCGAAAAAGGAGCCAGGGGTAGAAAGCCCCGGATAAGTTATAACGGTTATCATGGCGCACAGAAAGCCTTTGCAAAATACCCGATGATGAATGGACCTGAATTTGTTGCACTTCGGGCTGCCGCCGGAATGTTTGCAAACGGCCAGGATGAGTCGAATGAAATTAATACTGACTGGCAGGATTTATTTTACAAAACCGGCCAGGTTTCTGATCATAACATCAGCGTTTCGGGCGGTACTGACGGCGGCAATTACAACTTTGGAGGCGGCTATCATATCAACCAGGGTGTCATTCCCACACAGCAGTACAAGCGCTATTCCTTGCGGGGCTCACTTGATCAGCAGATCGGAAAAAGCTTCCGCTTTGGCTTCACCACCAATAACAACTACAACGAAAGCCACGGCAATCAGGTGGGCTTATACAATGCATTAAGCATGTCGCCTATCTCCAGTCCGTTCGACCCTGATGGTACGCCGAGAAGAGCGGTACGGATGATCCAGGACAACGCATACATTTTTACAAAAGATGTTGTGGAACGATTAAGAGACAATAGCCAGTGGCTGAATGAAACTCGTGGCTTTGCGTCCTACAACGCCCTTTACGGCGAAGTGAACCTCCCATTCGTAAGGGGGTTGAAGTATAGAACAAACCTCGGCCTGAATTACATTCAGTCAAATAATGGCTCTTATACAGCACCGGGCGTAGGGGATGCACTCAATCCTAATACGTTGTCATCGGCTTCTGTTGATAACCGGAACACTTACCACTGGACATTTGAAAACCTGCTTACCTATGACCGGACATTCGCCGGTAAACACGCCGTGAATGCCGTTGGGTTGTACTCAATGGAGCAAAATAAGGGCACCCGCTCCAACATGTCTGCCCAGGATATACCTTCCGATGCTTTCCAGTTTTATAACCTGGGGCAGGCTGCCGGTCAGATACAGATAAACCCAAACAACCAGTCGTATGCCTTATCAGGTCTCATGTCGGTCATGGGAAGGATAATGTACTCTTACGACAACCGCTATATGATCTCTGCTACGGTGCGTTCCGACGGTTCTTCCAGGCTGGCTCCGGGATATAAATGGCACACCTATCCTGCATTATCTGTAGGTTGGAATATTCACAGGGAGGCATTTATGAACAATATCACGGCTATCAGCAATCTAAAACTCCGTGCAGGCTATGGCCAAACCTCCAACCAGGCTGTTGGTGTTTATTCTACCCTTGGCCGGTTAGAGCCAAGACCCTACAACTTTGGCCCTACAACATATAGCACCGGTTACTACGTAAATCAACTGCCTAATCCTGGATTAGGATGGGAATTTTCCAAGACCTGGAACGTTGGGCTTGACTTTGCTATCCTAAAAAATCGCTTGTCAGGTACCGTGGAGTATTACATCACAAAAACCGAAGATATTCTCCTCGGACTTGGCCTGCCGCCTACATCTGGTGTTACCAGTATTACGCAGAACGTCGGAGCCACCGAAAACAAGGGGCTTGAGTTAGCGCTGAACGGAACGATCATTGACAATGTAAATGGTTGGACCTGGGAGGCGGGTGCTAATTTCTATGCAAACCGTAACAGGCTGGTATCACTTGCCTCCGGAACAACCCGAGACGAGGGTAATGCATGGTTTGTTGGATATAATATCAATGCCCTTTTCGACTATAAAAGAACAGGACTATGGCAGGAAGGGGATCCAAACCTTGCGGTACTTGAGCCCGGCGGAAACCCTGGCATGATCAAGGTAGAATATACCGGTGACTTTGATGCCACTGGTAAGCCAACAAGAGCAATAGGACCTGCCGACAGGCAGATCATGAATGTAGACCCCGATTTTCAGGGTGGCTTTAATACCCGTGTAGCCTATAAAGGGTTTGACCTGGGCATTGTTGGTATTTTCAGAGGTGGTGGCCTGCTTATTAGCACGATCCACGGCCCCAATGGCTATCTCAATCTAATGACCGGCCGCAGAAATAATATCAAAGTGGACTACTGGACTCCCGAAAATACCGGTGCCAAATATCCCAAGCCGGGTGGTATTATGAGTGGTGATAATCCCAAGTATGCAAGTACCCTTTCTTACTTTGATGGTTCTTTCGCAAAGGTTCGCACCATTACACTAGGGTACGATTTCAGCCAGAGTCTGCTCAGAAATTCTGCTGTGAAAATGCGTATGTATTTCACAGCTCAAAATCCGTTTGTCTTTTTCTCGCCTTTTCATAGCGAATCAGGCTTAGATCCTGAAGCCAACTCGGTAGGAAATGAAAACACGGCATCATCCGGCTTTGGCATTCCCAGTCGTATACTCACTGTAGGATTTAACACACCTTCAACCCGCAACTACATTCTTGGCGTTAACCTGTCATTTTAAAATAGAAAAACATGAAACATTTACCTATAAAATCTTTCATCGCAGCAGCAGGGTTCATGCTGTTTGCTCCCGGATGTAAAAAAATCCTGGAGGAAGAGCCCCGAGGGATCTATACACCCGATTTTTTTAAAACCGAAAGAGGAGTACAGGGTGGGATTACCTCCCTGTACGGCCATTTGCGTTTCATCTATGGGCAACCGTATTTTTATAACACCTTAGAAACTGGCACCGATGAATATACGTGGGGGCAAAGCGCTGACGCGAACTTCAGAGATGCGGATTTGAGCGGTGTGGGAAACCTTAACTCTGCCAGCAGTCGTTCTGATGTCTTGTGGGGAACCGCTTTTCAAACTATAAATACAGCCAGTGGTGTTATTGAGAATGCGCAGGCTGTCAGTATAGCACCTTCTTTAGTGGCTGAAGCGAGATTTTTCCGTGCCTTTGATTACTTCCTGTTAGTACAAACGTTTGGCGGGGTGCCCTTAGATTTAGGCTCGGGCGAACTGAAATTTAATACAACTGCCTTCAGAGGTTCTGTTCGCAACACTGTTCCGGAGGTTTATACCAAGGGCATATTTCCAGACTTATTGCAAGCGGTTAACGATTTACCGGCAACTCCCCGTGTAACCGGCGGCGTTACCAAAACGGTTGCACGTCTTTACCTGGCGAAGGCGTATTTAACCTACGCGTGGTGGTTGCAAAATCCCAACAACATCCCCACTTATCCGCAAACTACAAGAACTGACCCTGATGGGCACGACGCTCAGTTCTATTTTCAAAAAGCTTATGATGTATCAACAGAAGCTATTGATAATCCCGGTAATAACGGTTTAGAGAATACGTTTTATGACCTGCACGTAGGCGGTAATGACCGGAACAAGGAAATGCTCCTTTTTGCCGACCATACGCAGGAAAGCGAATTTTATAACGGAGCCGCAATTAATACCGGCTTTGATACCGAATCAGGAAATGGAAAGAACTCGGCGGTTTGGATGGTTACCTGGAATTATACGGCGCTCAGAAGCGCTGAAAACCCTAACGGAACCGGTGCAGCAATTAGCTCTGTTCAGCGCGAGGCAGCCCAAACCCTGGGACGTCCCTATATTCGAATGGCACCTCCTATCGGGGTTTTTACAAATACGTTTGCTGAAAAAACACTCGATTCCCGTTACGATGGTACATTCACAACGGTCTACAGGGGTAACTGGCCCAAAGGTGGTACCCCCAACCCTGTGCTTTACAATGCTAACGATCTACCAGTAGTGCCGGGTGATCCCATCCTGACCTTTTTAGACGATGAATCACAAACGCCTAATATAGTGTACCCGACTGGGGCAAACTTCCCTGGAAAGGCTTCAAACAACGTAGGTGCAGGTGTCCTGCCAGGCAGGGCCGATTTTGTAATCAATCCGCGCGGCATCAGCAGGATTGTTTATCCTGGCCTTTGGAAGATGGGCACATATCGTACGGATAACGGAAACGGGTTAGGCTCACCAAATGCTACCCTCACCAGGCCATTCAAAATCGCCAAGTTCTCCGAGCTATACTTTATAGCGGCTGAAGCCGCGATAAAAGGCGCCACTCCTGTTGCCGGTAGAAGCGCAAGGGATTTAATCAATGTGCTCCGGGCACGGGCAGGCAAGTGGAAATTCTCAAACAGGAATAATGCAGCCTTTGTTGCAGACAACAGCGCTGCTTTAACTAATGCCACTCCCGCTACTGTAGACATTGACTATCTCCTGATGGAGCGTTCCCGCGAGTACTTTGGGGAAGGACACCGCTGGTTTGACCTTGTACGTACACAAAAATGGAATGAACTTGCGGGTACCTACGAGATTGCTGGTCCGAATTATGGCAATCATACACCGCAGACATTCACCCGTACTATCCAGCCACATCATTACCTGCGACCAATACCACGATCTCAGATTGATGCGATGCAAATGGCTGCTGAAGAGAAAGCAGCTTATCAAAACCCCGGGTATCAATAATATATTTTAACAGGCATGGGTAAGATTAGAAGGGTGATGTTTTATTCACCCTTCTTTGTTTCAATCGTGTAGTGTTGATCTGAACTTGTGTTTTTGACATCACTATTGTGGTCAGGGTGCCGCTTGATCGGGCTCATCGAGTTGTTGCGGAACACATTTCGGCTGAAGCTTTGCCCGACTGCGCCGCTCCTAACGTGTACAGACATCTTGGGATCCAGGTTTAGTTGCTGTTGGGCGCCTCCCCAAGCTACGCAAGGGGTCGGGCTCTCCCCGTCCGACTGGTCATCGGGGCGGACCTTCAGCGGGGGATCGCTGCAATCCTGGCGCAGCATATATACCGTGAATAGAAACGTTGCCCGACTGGTGTGCCAGCGCTGTTTTCTTTTGTGATTACTTCCCAGCCAGGCAGCATGACTCCTGAATTCCTTATGGTTGAAGTTGTAGTTGACGTCTTTGTATTCTGCCACACACTTCTAAGCAATAGGTTCGCAAACACCTTCTCGTAAACTGTAATAAAAAAGAATGAAAAAAATTTTACTTACAATGGCACTGCTTGGGTGCTCCTTCGTATCCCTTTTTGCTCAAAACTTTGCCATGCTCGAAGCTGAGAGCGGAACGCCCGGAACTGAGTTTACCACCGTAACGCAAACAGGGGTAACCTTCATAAGCGCCAGCAGTGATCTCGTGGCTTCCGGAAATCCGGGAACAACAAATCGGGTGGTAACGTATTCGGTTACGTTTCCAATGGCTGGAACATACCAGTTATATGCCCGCTTGCGGGTGGGCTCTGGTGGGGCAAACGACGATAGTTATTTTTATGGAAATGGATTTGGCGTTAAACCGGTTGCAGCCACGGGAACTGCAGCTGATAATAATTGGATACTCGTAAACAACCTCAATAATGTGGGCGATACTACAGCCAACAGCATCGTAACCGGAAGCGGATCAGTTGCAGCCAACAACGTTTGGAAGTGGGTCAACATTTCACTTTTTAATGGAGGGGAGAGTCCCATCAATTTCACGGTGCCTGCCGGTAACCTCACCCAAACCTTTCAGATAGGTGGTCGCGAAAACGGACTCGACCTGGATAAGTTTGTTTTTGGGCTGAGTGGTGTTTACTTTACCGTAAAAAACCTCGACAATGGTGAGCCAGGATCAACAACGCCGCCACCGCCACCTTTTACCCCTTCAGGACCCCCGCTGGCTACGGGTAAATCCAAGTGGCTGGGCTCTGCTTATTCAAACGCGCAAAAAGTAAACTTCGGCAAATACTGGAACCAGGTGACACCCGAAAACGGTGGCAAATGGGGAACCGTTGAGGCGGTGCGCAACGTTATGAACTGGTCGGAAATGGACTCCGCCTATAAGCTTGCAAAAGATAGTGGATATCCGTTTAAAATGCATACGCTGATATGGGGTAGCCAGCAACCTGCCTGGATCGAAAGCCTTCCCGCGGAAACGCAATTGATGGAAATTAAAGAGTGGTATGCAGCTGTTGCACAAAGATACCCGGCTATCGATTTCGTTGAAGTAGTTAACGAACCTTTACACGCACCTCCGAATCGTACAGGTAACGGTGGAGGCAACTATATCAATGCACTTGGTGGAAGTGGCGCTACAGGCTGGGACTGGATAATAAATTCGTTCAGGTTAGCAAGGCAGTATTTTCCTCCCCCAACCAAACTGTGGCTTAACGATTATAGCATCATCAACAGTAACAGTAATACGGCTACATACGTTAACATCATCAACCTGCTAAAGGCAGAAAATTTGATTGATGGCGTCGGCGAGCAGGGCCATGCATTTACAACCGCAGGAACACCCGCAACAACATTGGTCAACAATATCAATACGCTTGCGGCAACCGGCCTTCCCTTGTACATTACTGAACTCGACATCGACGGACCTCCGGCTGAAACGCCGCAAGGAGATTCGGTTCAGTTACGCGAATACCAGCGCGTTTTTCCACTCTTTTGGGAGCATCCCGCAATTAAAGGAATAACGATGTGGGGGTACCGTCCCGGACATTGGCGAACAGCACAGGGAGCACCTCTCGTGTATGCAAACGGCGCAGAAAAACCGGCGATGGTCTGGCTTAAGCAATATATACAGCGTACAGTTCTTCCTGTTAAACTCAAATCATTTGAGGTCACAAGGTCCGGATCGCACGCGGAAATTACCTGGTCCACTACCGATGAGCTTAACAATGATCACTACCAAATTGAACGTTCAACAGATGGGTTCAATTACGTTACGATTGCAACCGTTAAAGCAAATACGCAAGGGCAGATAAGTAATGTCTACAGAACAGTTGACCCATCGCCGTTCAAAGGAGTAAATTATTATCGCCTTGTTCAAGTTGACAAAGACGGCAGAAGGACTTACTATGGAATACGCCAGGCTAATTTTGGTAGCAAGCTGGAAATGTATGTTCAACTTTATCCTAATCCTGCAACTGCAAGTTTTGTTCTGCGGACAACCCCGGATGCACTCAATAACGGCACAATCACCATACTGGATATCTTCGGCCGAAAGCTGAAGGTGTTAAGGCTACCGACAACGGGAGTTGAAACAATTTCAACCGACGGGCTTATCACCGGAACTTATTTCGTTCGCATAGATGCAAATGGAAGCCAATTTGTAACTAAACTCGAAATCCGGAAATAGTTGCTATTCTTAAAAAAAAAGCCGTCTCAACTGCAACATGTGAGACGGCTTTTTCATGACTTCGGGAGAGTGAAAACACTATCGTATGGCGGATTACCGGACGACAATACCCATTATGTAATTCTTGCTCCAACTTATCAACAAATCAACTTCTCTTCAATACCAATACCGCAATACCCATACCTCTATACCCAATACCTCCATACCTCAATACAAAATACCTCAGTACCCAATACCCCAGTTCAATACCGATTTTGAAAATATTCCGAAACATTTACACTTTGTGGACAAACAAGGAATAATTTAGCCCAGGTAAGCAAGACAGCTCTTGACGGCGGAGGGGAACATCCATTCAACATGTAATACTAATCACTGATCATCCATGATTCAATATCGTTTATTTAACGGCCTCGGTCCTCATCTGCTGAATAGCGCTACTGCCGTACAAGGGAGTGACACAACCAAAGCCTCATATCGCTTCCACGGCCGGTTCCATAAAAAACGTTTTTACCCAATAGTATTGGTCATCCTTCCCAATCCCAAATTCATAATGCTTAACTGAACTCAACTCATCACTCATCACTCATAATTCTTAACTCATACCCCATAACGCTGTCTTCCATTCAACATTTATCATACAACATTCAAAATATTCAAAAACTCATAACTCTTAACTCAACCCCCTCTTTCACATGTTAATGGAGCAAACCATGCGCTGGTACGGACCGAATGATCCCGTAAGTTTATCCGACATCCTGCAGGCAGGCTGCACCGGTGTAGTTACTGCCCTGCACCATATACCGGTAGGTGCCGTCTGGACCGTTGAAGAAATCAACAAACGTAAACAGCAAGTGGAGGAGGCGGGTCTCACCTGGACGGTAATTGAAAGCCTGCCGGTACACGAGGAAATAAAGAAGCAAATCGGGCAGTACGAAACGCACATTGAAAATTATAAGACCAGCTTACGGAACGTTGCCGCCTGCGGCTTAAAAGTGGTCACCTATAACTTTATGCCCATCCTCGATTGGATGCGTACCGATATTTCTTACACGATGCCTGACGGAAGTAAAGCCCTGTATTTCGAGAAAGCCGCCTTTATCGCATTCGACCTGTTTCTCTTAAAACGCCCGGGTGCAGAAAACGATTATACTCCTGAGGAGAAACGCCAGGCACACGAGCGTTTCTTAGTGATGCCGGAAGAAGAAAAACAAACCTTGTTTAACAATGCGCTGCTGGGGCTACCAGGAAGTGAGGAACGGTTCACCGTTGAACAAATATTGGCAGCACTGAAAACCTACGAAGGCATCGATGCGCAAAAGTTGAAGCAACACCTGTTTTATTTCCTGCAACAAGTGGTTCCTGTTGCCGAAGAAGCCGGGCTTAAAATGGCTATTCACCCCGACGATCCTCCTTATCCGATACTTGGTCTGCCCAGGATTGTAAGCACCGAACAGGATGCTAAAGAGTTACTCGCTGCAGCACCATCACCCGCAAACGGACTTTGTTATTGCACCGGCTCATATGGCGTACGTGCCGACAATGATTTGCCAGGAATGGTGGAAAGACTTGGCGACCATATCCATTTCCTGCACCTCCGCGCGACCCGGCGTGATGAACAGGGAAATTTCTATGAAGCGGATCACCTTACCGGGGATGTGGATATGTATGAAGTGGTAAAACAATTGGTGCTCACAATGCGTCGCCGGGGAGTATCCATTCCTATGCGGCCGGATCATGGTCACCAGATGCTTGATGACCTTCAAAAAAAGACCTATCCAGGCTATAGCGCAATTGGTCGGCTGCGTGGCCTCGCCGAGCTTCGCGGCCTCGAAATGGGGATCGACCGAAGTTTGAAATAGCGTTCAAATTCTCAGAACACCCGAGGCTGTCTCAAAAGCATGAGGCAGCCTCTTTTTGTTTGGATCCTTATCGCATAGGAGTGCTGATTTAAGCAATACTCAGCTGCTTCAATTGGCATCGCGACTTCCTCTTATTTACCTCAACTCCGCTAACTCGGCCAAACAAGCGTTCCTGGCATTCCATTAATTTCCGGCATTTGCTTGCATTTGCGCCATTAGCATTCTATTTTGTAAGGCTACAAGCGTTACCCGCTCGTTCTCTTTGCTTTACAAACGGGTTCATTTTTAATTTCAATCCTTTCTCATGAAGGAAAATCCCCTGCTGGCAATGCTGGCGCAGTTGTGTGGCGATATCATCACTACCGCTGATACCGAGCCCGCCGAACTGCTCCGCTTGCAAACTTCGATTGCAACCGCGTTGTTCAACGCGCCACCTGTTACGGCGCTGGCGCCCGGATCGTTCCAGTTTGATCGCCTTGAAAATTTTGCAACCCGCCACCTGGCTACAGCAGACTTCGAGCACCTGGGCAACATACTTCAACGACTTAGCCACGAAACTGCCACGATCGATAAAACAATACGTGTCGCCAGGAGAGAAGTTCCTTTTATCACCAGCCAGGTACGAGGCAGTGTGCCCGACTGGGCCCGCGGAGCAAACATTGTTGACACGCTTGGGCCTTTTACCAACGTTGAAGGCAGGCAGGTGTGGTTCGACTTCTATCGTGTTATCCCGGTGGTGCAGGTTTGGTTGAAAGGAGCGGCAAGACCGTTTATGTTGTGCCCCGTGGAAGAAAGCAGCCTGGAAATTGCAGCCGGGCCGCGCACCTATAAAATTCCGAAAGGCAGCGTGTGGCTGCATGCCGATCTTTTTGCACCAGCTTCTCCCGACGACCTTTATTGCGGGCTTACGGTAAACGATAGCGAATTGAAGTTCACCGGGCGGTTATCATTAACAAACGATAACAAACTTATTGTTCCGAACGGGATGGAAGCCGCTGTAAAACTGAACCTGTTGCAAAAAGTTGTAACCGATGTTTCGCCAGACGATAATGGGATCGACGTTACAAATGCTGCTATTGAGCTGCCTAAAACGCTGTCGTTTACCCTGAACCACACGGGTAAATCGCTGACGATAGACAATGCCCGTTGGAACTTATATGGGCAGGAGATCCTCTTTAATTTCGATCATACGGGGCCAATGCGTTGGAATGCCGAACTCAACAGGATAACGATCGCTTTTAAGGCCAGTGTACCTGAGTTTTCCGTCGACAGCGTTGCAAGTCCGGTTTGTACAGTTGAAGGTAGTGCTGTCATTGCGGAGAGCGCCTGGGCAATCAGCGGCGCAATGATCGACATTACCGCTCCATTACAGGCCGATGGCACCGGCGCAATGGTGATTGGCGTATTGGGCGGACTGGAAGTAAGCTGGCGTGGCCTCAAAGACGCCAACCTTGCTGATAAAAGTACTGCATTACTCAACAATGCGCTTGTTATGCTGATGCCTGGCCGGATAAACATCGCAACCTTGTTTGCATCCGGCATCGGTAAACAACGATACCACCTTTGGCAGGAAACATCTGAAGGACTTCAGCAGCCGGTTCAATACATCGACCTTTCTTACACAAAACAGTTCTTTTTCTTTTACGACAGTCTGCAATCAGGCACTGAAACGGTGGCAGCACAGGCTAACTGCACCACCAGCATAGATAAACCGGTGAAGGTAAACGGCGCACCATTTAAGGTTGAAAGCTTACAGACCATCTTTTCACTTACCATCAGCAAAGCGCTTCAGCTCGTTTTACTTTACGACGACAACATCATCCAGGACAACTGGAGTAAAACCAACAAGTCCGGCCCCGGCGCGGATTTGCCGCTGACGTTCGAAAGCACGGCGATTGCTTTGAACAATGCACTGCTGACCGTAAGCCCGGTAACGTCGATGCTATTGTATGGCGAGTTGAAAGAGGAAGACACGTTTGAGAAGTGCCTGCTGATCTACGGCTTTGGATTATTGCAGTATGTGCCGACCCTTCCTGACCCATATGCAGCAAACATTAGTTTACTCCGTCGCCGCTCAACAGCATCGATACGGAACGCCAATGCTGCGGGGGTGACACAACCATCAAATGTATACGGACTACCCGACATAACTGCCTTGCTGGTTTGTTTGATGACCTGGAAGAATATGGATGCGCCGGAAGTCAATTTCTTTATGGGTGATAAACCCGCGGCACAGACGAACCCTTCCGCGACCACGGCTTCACAGGTACCGGCGCAAAGAACCCGGCTGGAGTCGCTGAAAGACCCGCAGGTACTGGAACAACACCAGCGTACAACGATTGAAGCAGGTAATGCCGTTCAGTCGCGGCGATGGCAAAACGTTACCGACAACCAGGATACACCCGGTTCTATGTTAAGTGTGGAGACACGCAACATGATGATGGTGAACGAAAGCTTCGCCCGTGGAAGCGTATCGCCGTTCCGGAATGCTTTTGCGCTGCTGGATGTAAGTACTAATGCCGATTTGATGGGTGTTAGCATGAGCTTCGCATCCGATGATTTCGCTTATCGTCGAACGCACGCCGTTAAAGAGGAGATCACGGGCAGTCCGGTCACCATCAAGGGGCTCGATGTGCAGGCGTCAAGCCGGCTGGTTCAGGTGTATGCTTTACCCCAGGTCAGCTGGGAGCCGGTAATTAATATTACCAAAGAGATTACCAATCCGGCCCAGGACCCTCATCCCGGGCTGCTGTATTTTATGAATGATGGTGTACCTGCACAAATTGCCAACAACGGCAATGAACAGGTGAGTCTGGCACCGATACCACTCACGGATAAGCTCGCGGAATGGTACGATAGCAAAGCAAACTTTCTGGCCTGGAGTTATTTCACCTTGCCGTACGGAATGTTGGCTTTAGCCATGTATTACAAACAAACCGGTCAGCCCAATCCGAAACTCGAATTAGTAAAGCAGCAATTTCCCGGCGGTTTAAAAACCGGGCTCCAGATCAAAACAGAGGGATTAGACGATCCCATTAACAGGAACAAGATCTTTCGGGGAAGCGCGCACCAGCTGCCGAATGCCTACAATCTTTTCAGCCCGGCAACCGGTGCACGAAGCATTTTATCGGGGAGTGTAACTGAGATATTTAATGATGAATTTGGAACGTTAACCGGCTTCGACCTCAACAAATATGTTCCACTTGAACGATACGACTTTAGTGGGTATGGGGCAAACGTATTTAGCCATTGGGTAAACCAGAATGCTGCACTTGCACAGACGTCGCAGGCCATGTTCGACATTTGGAAAGGTCGCACGGCGCATGAGGTTATCCAGGTAAAAAGCGTGCTTTATCCCTGGGGGATAAGGGTTGTTAGAACGATCACGATTTATCGGGGAAGTAACGCATTTGAGTGGAGGGTGGACAGCGGCTGGAAAGCGGAAAGCGACGGGATCTATGACTTCAGAACCCCGGTAAAGGACCATGTGGCGGACAGTGCAGCACTTAAAGCGGCAAAGATCCAGGAAAGTGAACGTACTTATGTTTTTCATCCCGGCATGGTAGAAGGTGTTTACAATGTACGTAACATTAAAGAAGACAATACACTTGCGCCGTTTACCACTTCCTGGACGAAAACTTCGGGGGTATATATTGATGATCTTGGGCACCCCAAAGAAATTGTTGGTAGCACGGTGCTTGATGTAAAACTCGTTCCGGTATACTTCGATGCCGACGTAAAAGTAGACGACATTGTCCAGGGCGCACAAGGCGGTAAAGTGCTTAGCCAACGTATGCTGGGTTATTTACAACTGCGACCACGCGGTGTATTCATCGACGAGGAAGACTTTGCTAACCTGCTTACGGTTATGGATGGTCTTGGCGGTCCGGTTGATTGTATTGTTAACATCAACCAGAGTAAACAGCAGATGCGTCTCACCAGGGTAGAGGTGAATCCCAGTAAAGATGCGGCAAACAAACGCGTGTTTGTAACTGCCGCTAAAGGCACACCTATACTGCCGAAGGACGGAAGTTGGAGCGTAGTACAACACAACAGCGTAAGTAAAGAGGTGACACCCTTAAGCAAAAACGACGTCATCCCACTCGTACGCATTGGCGCCCGCGAGTTTCTGCCCGCCCCGCCGGCCGACCCAACGGGGCTGCCGTACGACCAAAATAAAACGACCAACCCGGTAAACATTGCAGAAGCAACAGAACTATTCAAAGGTTTGGAAGAACGCGCAAAACAATTTGCGTTTCTGCAAAGCACGGGTGAAAATAAGGTGCTGTTTAGAAATCCACTTTTCGAGAAAGGTGTTGACCTGCTGAAAGGAAGTGTGCCCGATCTTGCTGACGCCTACCGACTGATGAACAGCAAAGGCATATTTCCAAAGCTGGAGAATTTACCGAAGATGGACCAGATCGGTAATCTTCCCGGCCAGTTCGGAATGAAGATTATCGACGAAGGATATAAACTGCTGAACAATACCCTGGCGGATGCTGAAAAGAAATTGGTTCAATTGCTTCCTGAAGGTCCATGGTACATTGTAAAGACCAACGACGTAAAAGTTTATATCGATTACAAGCCAACGAAACCGGATGGTAGTACCGTAACCGATGGGGGTGGACCCGTTAAGGCTAAACTCGATTTCGATATCGATAGCAAAGCGGCAGAGTGGGTAAACAAGATGAATGATGTAACCATGGTGGTTGATCTGGGGCCGTTCAAACGACTTTTATTGATCAGGGGGAAATTTGATACGAAAAAGAACGCCTCACCGTCTTTTGTCGGTCCCGAACTCGAATTTGGCCCGGACCTAAAACCGGTTGTAGACATACTGGTATTGCTTAGCCAGCTTTCGGTGCAGGACGACTACAAAGGACTGCTGCAAAAAGGGCTTAAGATCGCCATGAGCAACAGCCCCAACAACTGGGAGTATAAGTTCCAGGCCGATAAAGAGATTCCAGTCATCAAGTTTCCGCCACCCAAACTTGATACGGCGGCGGCTCCTTTAAGGCTCGAAGCGGGACTGAAAGTTGGCGTATACTTTAATGTGGCCATACCGCTGCCACCAACTGATGGCATTCCTACACCCGGCGCCGGTGCTTTCGTTGAATTTTATGGAAAGCTGAGCGTAATGTGCGTGAGCGTTGGGGTGGGTACAATCTACGCTGTTGGGCAAGTTACCGTTCGCATAAGTGCAGATACCATTAAGGGGCCTGCACTGTACATGAAGTTTGGGTTTGGCGTTGAAGCCGTAGTTGCACTTCCGGTAATTGGCAGTGTTAGCGTATACTTTGCGGTGGGCGTAGCAATGAGCCTGGACAGTACCCAGGTTACCGTTGCCGGCTTTGTGTTGTTCAAGGGGCGCGCAGAGATCCTTGGCGGAATAGTCACCATTACGATCCAGATAGAAGCAAGCGGCAAGGTGCAGCAACGCATCGGCGGCCCCGATGCCGGCGGTGAAACCAACATGATCGCGCAGGTAACGTTTAGTCTTGATATCAGCATTTGTTTCGTCATCGATATCAGCTTTACCGAAAGCTGGCAGGAGCAACGGAAGATCGCATAGTGGAACTCGGGAGAATAGCACACGGATTACACGGATAAAACGGACTGGCTAGGGATTGTAAGTAACCAAACGATTAGAACTGCAGACGGATGAACCGGGCACTATTGAACACGGATGAAAGGGATAGAACGGATTAGCTATGGATTTTTCGAAGGCCTGCGATTAGGACTGCAGAGGGATTGGGATAGAACGGATGGTGTAGGAGAAAGATAGAACGGAAGACTGGCGGATTAGCGAATTGCGGGTTGTTTTCAAAAAAGATCTACACAATTGTAATTGTGAGTAAATGAAACGATCCTCAAAGATCCATGATTCGCTCTACCTCCATCAAATCCGTGCGTTCCGGTGCAATTGTTTGGTGACCAGCAGTACCAGGATAGCGACCCTGTTGCGACGCTCCGTTCAACTGATGTTGGCTATTGAGCAGAATGACTCGAAAGAGGAAGCAATTTTCGTTTGCAAAAGATGATCTTCAAAGACCAGGCGACCAACCGGGGTGTCGCCCGTCCGACTGGCGCAGCCGGGCGGACAAGCAAAGGTCAATCAGCGAACTTCCGCCTGTCCCAAAAAAGAAGCAAACAAATGCAAAGGTGAAGCGCAAGTGTTTCAAATATTCAAATACCAGGTATAATCAACAGTTATGGCAGCTACGTTATCTATTTTATGTTTTCCCCAGCGCTGGATAAATAACCAGCTCACCGTAAGAGCCCTGGTGATTCCGCGTAATATTGATCCTACATTGCCCAACCAGGTGGGACCAGGCACTCCTGCATGGGGCGAAGCAGTAATGGGGTTGCGCGCCAGGTTTATTGCC
>JASLBT010000486.1 GCA_030146445.1 Segetibacter sp.
CAGAACATATACCTGGTGCCGAGTGGGCAGTGATTAGTTCGCAATACGGGCATGATGGTTTTCTGTTGGAATTCGAAAAGATCGCTGCGGAAATTGACGCGTTCCTTACCCCACCGATGGAGCCGCCCGGGTATTCACAGTATCTTTTTTTAAACAGTCGCGATAGAAATGGAAGCCCTAAACCCTGACTGGCAGGTCATACGACCCGCAGGTTTTATGAAATTAATTGAACGATCGATAATGGAAAAACATAAAGAACTTACTATTGGCTTATTTGGATTTGGTGTTGTAGGTGAAGGTTTATACAAAGTGCTGCAACAAGTGCCATCGTTTAGGGCAACCATTAAAAAGATTGCTATAAAACATCCCGGCAAAAAAAGGAATGCACCGGCGGAACTTTTTACCACGGAAAAAAATGACCTTTTACTCGACCCGGAAATCAACGTTATTGTTGAGGTGATTGACGACTCCGAAGCTGCTTTCGAGATTGTGACAACAGCACTCCGGAACGGCAAGGCTGTAGTTAGTGCAAGCAAAAAAATGATTGCCGAACACCTGCCGGCACTTTTAAAACTTCAACAACAAACGGGTGTGCCTTTTTTGTATGAATCCGCAGCGTGTGCAAGTATTCCTGTAATCAGGAACCTGGAGGAATACTATGACAATGACCTTTTGCACTCCATTAAAGCAATCGTAAACGGATCCACAAACTTTATTCTCACCAGGATGTTCGAAGAAAAGCTGGACTTCAACAAAGCCCTGCTGCTGGCACAACAGCTTGGTTTTGCAGAGAGTAATCCAGCCCTGGACGTAGAAGGTTATGACGCATTGAATAAATGGATCATCCTGCTGGCCCATGCTTATGGGATTGTTGAGTCGCCCGGGAACCTTTTGTTTACCGGCATCCAAAACATCGAATTGAATGATGCAGTGGTTGCAAGAGAAAAAAACCTTGACATAAAACTTGTTGCCCAGGCTAAAAAGCTCAGCAACGGCAAAGTTGCCGCCTTTGTGTTGCCACAGTTCGTACGAGCCGACGACCACCTGGCCTTCGTAAAAAACGAGTTCAACGGTGTAGTTATTGAAAGCGGATTCGCCGACAAACAATTCTTTTATGGCAAAGGGGCCGGAAGTTTGCCGACAGGATCAGCCGTGCTCAGCGATATATCGGCTTTACGTTATAACTATAAATACGAGTACAAGAAACTCTATCATCACCTGCCGGCGAAGCTCACGAACGACTTTTACCTAAAAGTTTATGTAAGTTTTGATAAAATAAGCGATATCGAAAAAGACGCCTTTGAATGGGTAGAAGAATGGCATATTGATCATGACCGGAATTACCTGACGGGTGTGATACATGCCGGGAAGTTGTTGACGAAGGACTGGTGGAAACAACCGGGTATATCACTGATCCTTACTGCTGAACCGTTTATTGATAACGTAGAAATTAAAAAGTTGAAAAAACGGAGCCTGGAGTTGGCGGGAATCCTGCCGCATTAACGCCGACCCCCGACGTATTTATATTGATACGGCGACGATTTGACGGATATGTTTACGGGCTGTTCCTTCATGGGGCGGCCCTTGTTGTTTAACGGCAATTTTAACGAATACGTTTTTCCTGATGTATCGGCGCACTTTTTGGGAGCTTAACTTTGCCAGCGCCCGTAAACGCCCTCTGCTTACGATTGAACTATAAAGCCGGCCCGGATCGGGTTCATGCCGGGTATGAAACACTGCTGCCATATCTTACTACCTTTTACCAAAACTTAGCATTACGTAATTAAAGTATTTAAATGTTAACAACAGCTATAACCAGGCGCATCATTTTTATTATTACAATGGTTCTAACCGGCAACTTGTTGCAGGCACAAACTATTATTTCCCGCGATCCTGCAATTGAGAAGATGGTCAAAGAGGTGTCTGCCGACTCTATGCGTTCTTATGTGCGCAAGCTGGTAACTTTTGGTACGCGCAATACCCTGAGCACCGGCAAAGTACGCGGCAGGGGGATTGGCAGTTCGCGTGATTGGGTGCTTTCGAAATTCAATGAATTTGCCCGGAATTCGGGCGGAAGACTTTCGGCCGTCATTGACACCACTACTCTTGCGGCTGATGGACGCCGGATTGATACCCCGATCCTGTTGGGCAATGTGATGGCAACATTAAAAGGAACTGATCCGAATGATAGCCGGATATTTTTAATCAGCGGCCACCTCGACAGCCGGGCCACCGATGTTATGAACAGGACCATAGATGCTCCCGGCGCAAATGATGACGGAAGTGGCGTGGCGGCGGTACTTGAATGTGCAAGAGTGATGAGCCGTTATTCTTTCCCGGCAACGATCATATTCGTGGCAATAAGCGGCGAGGAACAAGGCTTATTGGGCAGCGGCTACCTGGCCAGGAAAGCAAAAGCCGCAAACTGGAACATCCAGGCAATGCTGAACAACGACATCATGGGCAGTAATAACAGCAGTGAAACAAACATCATCGACAATACCCGGCTACGGGTATTTAGCGAAGGGCTACCCCTGTTTGAACTCGAAAAAAATGCCGCAAGCATCAGAAGCTATGGGCTTGAAAATGATGGACGATCAAGGCAGTTGGCGCGGTATGTTAAAGAGACGGGGGAACGTTATGTGGACAACCTGGAGATCGTAATGGTTTACCGGAACGACCGATTCCTGAGAGGAGGTGATCATACCCCATTTGTACAGAACGGGTTTACGGCAGTGAGGATAACAGAAATGAATGAAAACTATGAACACCAGCACCAAAATGTACGGACCGAAAAAGGGGTTCGCTATGGTGACCTGGAAGAGTTTATGGACTTTGAGTACCTGAGAAAGAATACGGGTGTAAACCTTGCGAGTCTTGCAAACCTGGCGAAATCACCAACAGTTCCGCAGGAAGTTAAGATAGACGTGAAGAACCTGACCAATTCAACCTACCTCTACTGGAAAGCGCCCGTGACCGGCAAGGTTAAAGGATATTATGTTTTGCTGCGGGAAACGACAAGCCCCGTTTGGCAGAAGAAGTTTTTTACGAGTCAAACAGAATTGCGAATCCCGTACTCGAAAGACAATTACTTCTTTGCGGTTCAATCGGTTTCGGCTGATGATAATGAAGGCTTACCGGTGGTTCCGGCTGTTGGACGATAGTCGTAGCGATACCGGCAGAATACACTTTATCAATGTCGTTTTCTCAGGCATTTTTCGCCAGCCGGCTGGTAGAAATTGTATTGACCACGTTGTGGCCTGCGGCTTAACCATACGGCTTTGAAGGAGGTATTTACAAAATAAAACAAAACGTGCATCAACTAAAGTTCTCTCAAAATATTATGGCAACACCATTGCTGCTCTGTTTACTTCTTGCAACCACGCCATCGTGCAATAAGACCTCGAGGGAAGAAGCAAGCCTGGCAAAACAAGACTACCTGGATGTATCGTATGGCACCAACCAGGCGCAAAAAC
>JASLBT010000344.1 GCA_030146445.1 Segetibacter sp.
TTCACCCTTGCAAACACCAGGTTGCTAAGCAGGGTTGATCACATACTCAGTTGGGTGCTCGTATCGTTCAACATGCACAAAGTGCATTAATACTGAAAAGAACCTTATACCAACAGCAACTACGGTGCAGTCTTTTCATTATGCGCACCGGCGCGGGTATCATCATGAGGCCTGAACCACACCAAATCCGGAATGTTCGCGATTGGTATTCTCAAAAGAAAAAGACAACCGCTTCGTATTGATAATGAAGAAGCCTGCCGAAAATATTTGCGATTGAAAGTGGCTTTTTCTCTCATCTTTGCAAAAATTCTTCTTCGATGAAAAAAGTTGCGCTGATCCCGGCACGCTATGCTGCCACCCGTTTTCCTGCTAAACTCATGCAAACACTTGGTGACAAATCTGTGATCAGGCATACCTATGATAACACCGTTGCTACCGGTCTTTTCGACCAGGTATTTGTTGTAACCGACAGTGATATCATCTTCGATGAGATAATAAACAATGGCGGCAATGCAGTGATGAGCCAGAAAGAACACCGGACCGGCAGCGATCGGATCGCTGAAGCAGTTGCAGGCATTGACGTGGATATCGTGGTGAATGTGCAGGGCGATGAACCGTTTGTGCAAAAAGCACCGCTTGAAAAGTTGTTGCAGGTTTTTGAAGGTGAACCCGGGCGAAAGGTTCACGTTGCATCTCTCATGCAGGTACTTAAACGACAGTCGCTGATAAACGATCCAAACTATGTAAAAGTGGTCGTAGATAAACACATGAATGCCCTTTATTTTAGCCGGTCGGTAGTTCCTTACCCACGAAATAAAGACCTGCTGATCAATTATTACGAACACATTGGTGTGTACGCCTTTCGCAAAGAAGTGCTGGCCGAATTTGCAACGTGGCCCATCAGCAACCTGGAGTCGGCTGAAAACATCGAATGCCTTCGTTATATAGAAAATGGCATTCCCATAAAAATGATCACCACAGAATACATGGGTATTGAAATTGATACGCCTGAAGACCTGCAAAAAGCAGAAGCCCTCCTTTCAGAAAAGAAAGTACAATAGCAATGTATTCCCGTTAATAAAGCAATTCTTTTTTTGTTGACGAACAGGGAAATGCTATTCAACATCGTTGTGTCACTCCCTTGTACGGCAGCAATACTATTCGGCGGAGTTAGTACTCCACCATTAACTAACGATTGAAAAAACAAATCGAATCTAATGATCGCTACAGTACCAATAGTTTCGGCTTTTCGAACGCCGGCGTAGCGCTAAATGCGATTGTTATCCACTAAACATATGCGGCATGAGCAAGTTCCGGAACTTTAAGATGGTCGGCTACGTGATTTACGGCAGGGGAAGTTTCGACCAGCTCGACGAGATCATCACGCCTCACCGGAAACGTGATGCACCCATGATTTTCCTCGTCGATCATTTTTTTGAAGGCAAACCTTTGGTGAACAGGATACCGCTGAAAGGTCGCGACCGGGTCCAGTTTGCGGATGTAACCTATGAACCAAAAACAAAGGTTGTTGATGCTATGGCGCAACAGCTAAAAGATGAATTAGGTACGGTTAGTGGCATTATTGGTATTGGGGGTGGTTCTACTTTAGACCTTGCAAAAGCGGTATCGTTGATGATGACGAACCCGGGTTCATCAGCCGATTACCAGGGTTGGGACCTGGTGCGTTATCCGGGAGTTTACAAAGTAGGTATACCCACGCTAAGTGGAACCGGCGCGGAGGTATCGCGCACCACGGTGCTTACTGGTCCAACCCGCAAGCTCGGCATGAACAGCGATTATACTCCTTTCGACCAGATCGTACTCGACCCGCAACTTACTGCCCACGCGCCTGTAAACCAAAGGTTCTATACCGGAATGGATTGCTATATCCACTGCATTGAAAGTTTACAGGGAACCTACCTTAACGAGTTCAGTAAAAGTTATGGTGAAAAAGCCCTTGAGCTTTGCCGTAAGGTATTTGTCGGGAAAGAAAGCTGGGATGAAGAATGCGATGATCAGTTGATGATGGCAAGTTATGCCGGCGGTATGAGCATTGCCTACAGCCAGGTGGGTGTTGCACATGCGGTAAGCTACGGGCTCAGCTATTTACTTGGGACCAAACATGGCATCGGAAACTGCATCGTTATGAACCACCTCGAAGAATATTATCCTGAGGCGGTAGTGGAGTTTAAATACATGGTGGCTAAAAACGGGATTACTCTACCCGAAGGAATATGCAGCGGCCTGAGTGATGATGATTACAACAAGATGATTGATGTAAGTTTAGGGATGAAGCCGTTGTGGGAGAATGCACTTGGGAAAAATTGGGAGCAGGTCATGACGAGACAGAAACTACGAACTCTTTACGAAAAATTATAAGCCACCAATTGTTTAAAATCAAGAAAAATCCGGTACTTGAAAAGTTCGCGCATTATCTAACCGCCTTTGTGGTTATCCTGAAGGGTATTGATAAAGCCGAGCATTTTCATGAACATCCGTTTGTATCCATATTCCTCATTCTTCTCGGCGTCATTCTTTTGCTGGCCACGGTATTTCATCATACGCTTGAAAAAAAGGTAAAAGAATTCAAGACGGTTTTGTTTACCTGCGAAGGCCTGTCTTTGTTGCTGGTAAGCTACTATTTCTTTGCCTCAGGAAAAAAGCTACTGCCGTCAGTGTACCTCGCGTGCGGTATCGCTTTTTTGATTATGGCTTATGTGTTCTATTTACGAAAAAGCAGGCGGTTAGCTGCAGGTAATAATGGGCAGAAGTCAGAACATTGAAAATGTAAAATTAAAAATGTAAAAAGGAACGCTCGTTGCTGGCGCCCAAACTACAACACTCACAATCCGCCATCCGCCATCCTCCCTTCGCTATTCCGGCATTGGTCCTTTCCTCTGCGTAAACGCCGCTTCTTACATTCTCTGCGGTGAAAATTTCAAAAGTCAAAAGTCAAAAGGAACAGCTGTTGCCCGCGAACGTAATTCCAGCACTGATAAATCCGCCATCCGCTAATCCGTAATCCGGTAATCGTTTTCTCTGCGGTAGTGAAAATTCAAAATTCAAAATTAAAAAAGGAAAACTCGTTGCTTGAAAACGTAATTTTCTGCACTCATTAATCCGCCATCCGCAAATCCGCCATCCTTAATGCCCGATACCTTAATACCCTATTCCCACCCAATCCGCCATCCGCCAATCCATAATTCACCAATTCACAAATGCTATTTGCAAACCAAAAATGTTAGTGTATATTACTAAGATAATTAGTGTTAGTAACTTAATTATAATACCTTTACCCATTCAATAATTTTGATAAAAAATACCAAATGAGTAACGAAGCAAAGTTGAAAGCGCTCAAGCTTACAATGGATAAGATCGATAAAGATTACGGCAAAGGCAGCGTGATGATGATGAATGAAAAGGGCGTTGCCGATCTGGAAGTGATTTCAACGGGCTCTATTGGCTTAGACATCGCCCTTG
>JASLBT010000366.1 GCA_030146445.1 Segetibacter sp.
CTTAATACCTTGATGGATGATATCCGCATCAATCCGAAACGGTATGTGAGTATCTCTATTTTTGGAGGCAAAAGCAAGGCTGAGCCACTTACTGCTCCGGTTACCGTAATGGATACGGCTATTGTAAAAGTAAATGAAGTATCAAATCCAAATTAAGCATCTTTTCTTTCTTTTTCTTGCAGCACTTATCGCTCTTTCATCGCGTGCACAGGTAACTGTAGCAACCGACACTGCGTCTAAAAAGCTAGAGATCCTTAAGGCAAATCGCTACACTTTTCAAAACATGGATTCTGTCGGAAACTTTGTTTCCGTTGCCGGTAATGTGGAATTAAAACAGGATAATACCCTCTTTTATTGCGACAGTGCAGTGCTTGACCAGGTCAACAATGTTTTCGAAGCGTTTGGCAATATTCACATCAACGACGCCGATAGCGTACATACGTATTCGCAATATCTAAAATATTTTGGTAAAGACAAGAGGGCGATCCTCAGGCGAAAAGTAAAACTTACCGATGGAAAGGGTGTGCTTACAACAGACGAGCTCGACTACAACACGCTTACAAAAATCGGCACCTACGTAAAGGGTGGAAAGGTCGTTAACGGCAAAACGGTATTAACCAGCCGCGAAGGCTACTATTATGGCGAGACCCGCGACGTGATTTTTAAAAAGAAAGTTGTGTTGGTTGATCCGGAATACCGGGTTGTTACCGACACACTGCTTTACAATACCTATACTGAAATCTCCAGGTTCGTTGTTCCCACAAAAATTACCAGCGGGCAACGAACGGTTACTACTTCCGAAGGTTTCTACGACCTGAAAAATAAAAAAGCTGTTTTTGGCAAAAGACCGAAGATCGAAGACAAGGACTACACGCTTATTGCAAACGATATCGCCTTCGACGAGGCTTCCGGTTTTGGGGAGGCCCAGGGTAATGCGGTATACAACAGTAAGGATACCGCAGGTACCTATACGATCATAGCAAACAACCTGAAGTCAAATAACCGCACCGGCGCCATCCTGGCGACCCAACGGCCTTTGATGATCATCAAACAGGGAACGGACAGCATATATGTTAGCGCTGATACGCTGTACTCGGGCAAACTGACTGAATTAAGAAAGACCAGGGAAGTACCGGATATTCTCGTTGATACCGCGTCCGGCCAGGACAATACTGCGGCTGTTGACAGCAGCACGGGACCAGTCATCGCCAAAAAGATCGGGATGGATAAAAGGATCGACAGCACTACCATGTCCGGGAGCATTGCAACCGATAAACCAGCGATCAAAACTGACTCCAGCAGCAATCGCTTTTTTGAAGCATACTTTAATGTAAAAATATTTTCGGACAGCATGCAGGCCATTGGCGACAGTATGTTCTACTCCTTCCAGGACTCTGCATTCCGGCTGTTTAAAGATCCCGTTGTATGGGCCCAGGGAAACCAGGTTACCGGCGATACCATCTACATGTTTACACGCAACCGGAAACCAGATCACTTTAGGGTTTATGAAAATGGTTTGGCCGTAAGCAAGATCGACCAGCAATTCTACAACCAGGTTAAGGGGAACTCGATAAATGGCTACTTCAACGAGGGAAACATCAACTTCATGAGAGCCAAAGGGAGCGCAGAAAATATCTACTATGGCGTAGATGACCAGGGCGCTTTTTTTGGTGTCAACAGATCGACTTCCGACATGATCAATATCTACTTTACCGACAGAAAACCTTCGCGTGTCGTTTTCATCAATAATCTCGAGGGTACCGTAACTCCCATCAAGCAATCCAACCCCGAAGAAATGAGACTGCGTGGCTTCAAATGGCTGGAAGACAAACGGCCAAAATCGAAGTCAGATTTGTTTGGAAGCTAAAGGTTAATCCGTACTATTGTGACAGCGTTTGCCGTTGTGCGCGTGGCATGGCAGGTAACGCCGTGCGGGTCATACATGCTCATGTTTACTCCTGCTATGCGTTTCAAACGGCGCAACGGTTCAGCTTATTTTCCACTCATACGTTTACGACATCCAACTATTCTTATCTGAAGGCCGGCTTCCCTTTTTAAAGCAGCATATCTACAATCTTCTATGTCTGAAGGTTAATATTTTCTTATAATTTTCGCCCTATAAATTTTACGCACATGAGGAAAATCTGGCTTTTGCTTGCTATTGGTGTCATGCTATTGACATCAGTAATCACCTTTGCTCAGGAAAAGACCGTAACAGGTACAATTGTTTCACAGGAGAACAATAGTCCACTCGAAGGTGTCACGGTTGTAAACACCAAAACTAACCGGAGCACCCTTACTAATCAATCCGGGGCTTACAGCATCAGGGCCTCTGTGGGCGATGTGCTCCGCTTCAGCTATGTAAACTATCAATCAACAGACGTTAGAGTCTCCAATGCGAATGTCGTAAATGCAAAACTTGCCAAAGCCGAACGGGAACTCGACCAGGTAGTGGTAACCTCTTTGGGTATAAAAAAAGCAAGAAGAGAGCTTGGCTACGGCGTCACGGAAATTAAAGGTGAAGAAGTTGCAGGTACACAACGAGACAACTTCCTTATGTCGCTTGCAGGAAGGGTTCCGGGTGCCAACATTACCGCCACCAGTGGAATGCCGGGATCATCGGTCAGCATCAACCTTCGCGGCATTACTTCCCTTACCAGTAATAATAACCCGTTGTTTGTAATTGATGGAGTGCCCATCGACAACAAAACGCTCAGCGCAAACGCACTGGTTACACAAACCGAAAACAGGACCATCGACTTTGCAAACCGGATAAGCGACATCAACCCCGACGATATTGAGTCTATCACTGTACTAAAGGGTCCCGAAGCCTCTGCTCTTTACGGATTGGACGCAGGAAATGGTGTAATCCTGATTACCACAAAAAAGGGTAAAGCCGGCACCGGACGACTAAACTACAGCACCAATTTTACTGTTGAAAAAGTACAGAACCTTCCGCAGCTGCAGCGGGTGTATGACCAGGGCTTAAATGGCGTATCCGACAATAACGTGATCACTTACTTTGGTCCGAAGTACGCTCCGAATACCCAATTCTTCGATAACATCAATAGCTTTTTTCAAACAGGTAGGGCGCAACGGCATAACCTGAGTTTGGAAGGTGGCTCAGATAACACGACCTATCGCTTCTCAGGTGCTTTTGCAACAAGGAACGGCGTGATCCCAACTACCCGGTACGACCGTTTGAACCTTGGACTTAGTGGCACGCAGAAGGTGGGTAGAATTTTGAGCCTCGAAACAAATCTTTCTTATATTAATACCAAGAACAGCAAGGTATCAAAAGGCAATAACAGCTTTTTGCTGGGATTGATGCAATGGCCGTCCGATGTAGACGTAACCGATTACCTCACCCTCGGAGGTACAAGACGGAAGTTTACCACACTGGGTACCGAGATCGAAAACCCGTTTTTTGATGTCAACAAAAACAAGTTGAACGACGAAAGCAACCGGTTCACAGGAAACTTCAGCCTGAATGCATTTGTTGCCCCCTGGCTGACTTTGACCAGCCGGATCGGCCTGGATAATTATACAACCAGTTACAGCGTGCTGTACCATCCGGAGTCGGTTCGCGGAGTATCGTTAAATGGTTCATTAGACCGGGCGACCGACAATACAAGGTTGTTCACCGCGCAGTATTTTGCCACAGCCAAAAAGAACTTCCTGAACGATAAACTGGTTGCAACCGTAAGGGTTGGAGGCGCCAACTACGATTACCGCACGAATGTTTTGGCGACACGCGGTATCGGCTTCCTTGATCCGAATTTCAATTCCATAAACAATACAACCACAACTTCGCAGCGATCTAAAGTTTCGCTGACCACTATCCGAAGGGTCAGTGCTTTTGGCGAAGCAACCCTGGGGTATAATAACGCCATATTCTACACGTATTCGGCACGTAACGACTGGACGTCAACACTGCCATTCGGGAACAATAGTTTCTTTTACGACGCGCATACCTTCAGCCTGGTGTTTACCGAATTCGACAAAAACAAAAAGATCTTCGGTAATACCCTGAGTTACGGAAAATTGAGGCTTGCTTATTCAGGAGTGGGTAAAGACGCACCTCCGTTTAAAGTGAACCCTGCATACGAGGCGCAAACAACTACCGGCGGTGGGTTCGCTTACGGCTTTACCGGGCCAAACCCCAACCTGATACCTGAACATATTACCTCATTTGAAATTGGCACCGAGCTTAGCTTTTTCAAGAGCAGGGTTAACCTGGATGTCGCCTATTACAAGAAAACAAGTAGTAACCAAATCCTCAGTAATTTGAGGGGTAGCTATGCTACGGGCTTTATACTTGCAACACTAAATGGCGGAGAGCTTTACAATAAAGGGCTGGAAATCACCTTGTCGGCGATCCCTGTCTCCAACAAAAATTTCAGGTGGAACACTTCAGTAAACTTCAATAAGATCAACAGTAAACTGGTCAGACTTTCAGAACAAATTCCTGAGTTTTACGACTCCGATACCTGGCTTTACAGGGACGTAAGAAATGGAGTTCGGGTGGGTGGCCCTCTGACCACATTCAGCGGACAAACTTTCCAGGTAAACAACAGTGGACAGGTACTTGTCAATCCTTCTACTGGTTTACCAACCGCAGAGTCTCGCTGGAAAATTGTGGGCGACAGGAACCCGGACTTTCTAATGGGCTTCAACAATTCTTTTACCTACAAAGACCTGTCACTAAGCTTTTTGCTCGATTTGCGTAAAGGCGGCGACGTTTATAATGCAACAGAGTCATACCTGTACCGGAACGGACTCAGCCTTAAAACCCTCGATCGGGAAACCCCGAGGGTTTTCGACGGCGTTCTAAGAGATGGATTAGAAAACACAGCCAATCCCACAAAAAATAACATACAAATCATTCCCTACTTTAACAGTGTCAACTTTTACCAGACCGGTGCCGCCGATGAAATGTTTATCGAGCACGACATCGACTGGCTGCGGTTGAGAGATGTTACAGTTAGCTATAACCTTGCAAGAAAGCTTCTCGACAAAACACGCTTCATCAAAACAGCAAGGATATTCTTCACCGCTACCGACCTGTTCATGATCACTAACTATACCGGTGGTGATCCGGGAGTAAATGGAACGAGCGCCGCCCAGGGCGGAAGTGGCGGTTCCGGCTTTGATTTCGGGAACCTTCCACTGCCGAGAGTTTACAACGTTGGCGTTAATGTATCATTCTAAAAAAGCAATTAGATCATGAGAAAAATACTTTCATTGATAATGGTATTACTGGGGCTACTGACGGGTTTAACCAGTTGTAAAAAATACCTTGATGTAAATAATGACCCCAATAACCCCTCAAGTGTAGAGGCGGCCTTACTTCTTGCTCCAATCCTGCAGAACTACTCCCAGGGTGTACAGGTCGATAATCGTTACATCGGTCGATACGTGCAGCAGTGGCATTACGGATCCACAGCTAACGACCAGTGGGATCAGCAAGGATACGTAAGGAATACCGACAGGGGTTCTGCCATGTTTCGTTCAGTTTACTGGAGAGGTGGCTACAACCTGATCAATATGATCAAAGATGCGGTAGCAACTGAAAAGTGGGACTATGCGGGGGTAGGTTATGCATTGAAAGCCTACGGCTATCAAACCATCACCGACATTCACGGCGAGATCATTCTGAGTGAGGCTTTCACACCTGGTCAGTCTTCTTTCCGTTACGACAAGCAGGAAGACGTTTACATGACGGTTCGCAGGTTCTGCGATACCGCACTCATGTACCTGAACAAGACAGATGGAAAGGTCTCCCCACAGTCGCTTGGAAGGGGTGACCTGGTTTATAGAGGCGACCGGACGAAATGGATAAAGTTCGTATATGGCATCCTTGCAAGAAACTATAATCACCTGAGCAAAAAATCTGCCCTGTACAAACCAGACTCGGTCATCTATTTTGCCGACCAGTCTTTTGCAAGCAATGCAGATGACGCTATGACACCGTCCGAAGGTGGGTCCGGGTCTGATGCCAGTCCGTACGGACAATCCCGCGCAACGATCCCTGGCGAAGAAGCATTCTCAGCCATGGGCCAAAGCAAATATGCAATTGCGTTAATGGATAGCACGCTTTTCGGAGGGACAAGGGTGACCGATCCCAGGTTGCCGTTAATGCTTTACCCAAGTACAGATGGCGTTTACCGCGGCCTTTCTCCGGCAAGAGGTGTAACAGAAATTACCGTGGTTGCCCAGCGGGTGCCGAACATGTATGGCTTGGTTATGGGAACCCTTCCAGGTTTAGCCGGGCCCGGAAAATACCTCTGGAGAAACGAAGCTCCTGTTCCGATGATGACGTATGCGGAGATGCAGTTTATCATTGCCGAAGCGGCTTTAAATAGCAACCAGCCTCAGCTTGCATATGAAGCGTATAAAAAAGCGATTTCTGCCAGCCTCGACTTTGTTGGCACCGTATCCGGCTATTCGAAAACAACTTATACGCCGGGCACTGGCACATCCCTTATCACAGCCGCCCAAAAAGCAGCCTACATGGCTGATCCTGGGATTGTTCCAGCTTCGGCAGCAGAACTCACTTTAAGCAAAATAATGATGCAAAAGTGGATTGCGCTGTACGGCTGGGGGGCACATGAAGTTTGGGTGGATATGAGAAGATATGACTATGATCCGGCGGTTTACAACGGCTTTACGCTACCCGCAACGTTGTTTACCGACAACAACTTAAAGGTGGTTCAAAGGCTGCGGCCCCGGTATAATTCGGAATACATCTGGAACGTTGAGGCTTTGACCGAGATCGGAGGCTTCAATGCAGATTATCATACAATTCCGGTTTGGTTTGCGTTGCCTTAATAAATTAAATCAACAACATGAAAATATCATTAGCTGTAATAATCATAATACTTGCCTTCACAGCCTGCGAAAAAGGTGACGGTTATGTAGATCCATCTTTGCCGGCTTTAGGCGCCAAGGTCAAGTTCATCAACGCCGCTTTCAATGCTCCTAACGTGATCTTCTACGGTAAGGATACCTCGTACAAGTTTTCATCAGCGCTGGCGGCAACGGGCGGTATTGTACAGGGAACGGCCTATGGTGCCACTTTCCCGTTCAATGATTACGCCGTTCTTCAGCCTTACGACGACGATCTGAGAGTCAGGGTACCAGCAAATGCAATGGTTTCACCCGGCGCGTTTTTCGATATCGGTAAACTCACTGTAGCAGAAGGAAGAAACTATTCTGTTTTCCTTGTCGACTCCTTCCCTGCCGTAAGTACGGTGATGGTAAATGATAGCCTCATCAATTTCAACCAGATAGCCGATTCAAGTTTTCGCGCACGTTTTGTAAACCTGATCTACGATATACCTGCCGGTGTTGCTGTTGACGTATATTCAAAAAACGAAGGTGCCATTATTTTTAGCAACGTTCCGTACAAGGGCGCTACTGAATTTAAAGAGATGAAGGTTTACTCCACGCAAGATGAGATCGAACTTCGTTTAGCCGGCACACCGACCGTACTCGCAAAGCTTCTTCAAACACCGGTTCAAAAAAGAACGTATACCTGGTACTCAAGAGGTAGGTACGGTTCTACTTTAACGGCAACAGCACCTGTAATTAGTTTCTACACCAATCAGTAATATAGCTTACAAATCATTTAAGGCTCGAGGCAGCTATGATGAGCAATTCATGTGACCAGAAATTGCCGGCTGGAATTGGCCAATACTTCTGAAAAGTTAAGAGCCGCCTAAAAGGTGGCTCTTTTTTTTGCAGATTTCTGCCAAGCTGTCACATACCACGGATTTTGCTTATTTTCGCGCTCCAAAATCTGGTTTGATGGAAATGCTGGAAATAAGTTCAAAGGAGCACGACGAGGGACGGCAGGGAGAAGTTTTAGCACCGTCTATGCGGGAACCTAAACTATACCGGAAGAAGTTCATGATCGAGAGTTATGGATGCGCCATGAACTTCGCGGATAGCGAAATAGTTGCTTCGATACTCAACAAAGAAGGTTACGGAGCTACCAGTATTCTCGAGGAAGCCGACATTGTTCTTTTGAACACCTGCTCCATCAGGGAAAAGGCCGAACAAACCATCCGGAAGCGCCTTACAGAATTTAAAAAAGCGAAACTTGCAAAGCGCAGTTTGCTGGTTGGCGTCCTGGGATGTATGGCAGAACGCCTCAAAGGCAAGTTGCTCGAAGAAGAGAAACTGGTTGATCTGGTAATCGGTCCCGACGCTTATAGAACACTCCCTATACTTATTGAAGAGGCGGAATCGGGCCAAAAAGCCGTAAACGTTTTGCTTAGTCGCGACGAGACCTATGCGGATATTGCGCCTGTAAGGCTGGATAGTAACGGTGTAACCGCCTTTGTGAGCATCATGCGCGGCTGTAACAACATGTGCAGTTTCTGCGTGGTGCCATTTACCCGTGGCCGCGAGCGCAGCAGGGATGCAGCCTCCATTGTGCACGAATGCACTGAACTGTTCAACCAGGGCTACCGGGAAGTAACTTTACTCGGTCAAAACGTAGACAGTTACTTCTTTACCTCGCTATCCAGTGCACCGGAGGCAGACAAATTATCCGAAGTAACTTTTGCCGGCCTGCTCGAAAAAGTAGCCCTTATCAGTCCCCTGCTCAGGGTAAGGTTTAGCACCTCCCACCCAAAAGACATCACCGACGATGTTTTATTTACCATGGCGAAGTACGAGAATATCTGCAAGTACATTCACCTTCCGGTACAGAGCGGAAGCACCCGTATTCTCCAGCTCATGAACCGGACTTATACCCGTGAGTGGTATATGTCGAAAGTAAACCGCATTCGCGAGATACTTCCCGACTGCAGCATCAGCAGTGATGTAATCGCCGGCTTCTGCACCGAAACAGAAGAAGATCACCAGGATACCCTCAGCATACTGCAATTCAGCGGGTACGACATGAGCTACATGTTTTTCTACAGCGAAAGACCGGGAACTCTTGCAGCCCGGAGGTACCTCGACGACGTACCGCTTGACGTTAAAAAAAGGCGGCTCGATGAGATCGTGAAGCTACAAAACCGGCTTTCCATGGAAAGCAACATCCGCGATATCGGTAAAACCTTCAAGGTGCTGATTGAAGGTAACTCCAGGAAAAGCGTCGGCGACTGGTCGGGACGTAGCAGCCAAAACAAAGTGGTTGTATTTCCGAAAAACGGCCACCAACTTACAAAAGGAAACTATGTAATGGTAAAAGTGAGTAAGGTTACCGGGGCCACACTGATCGGAGAGATCACCAGCATAGTGGAAGAGTCAATTTAGGAATTGGAAAACGAAGTATTGAATGGAAATACAATCAATAAAAAACAGGTTCGGAATTATAGGAAACAGCGCAGGACTAAATCATGCGCTGAATGTAGCAGTGCAGGTGGCGAATACCGACCTCAGTGTGTTGATCGTAGGTGAAAGTGGCGTGGGTAAAGAAGTTTTTTCACAGATCATTCATGCATTGTCAGCACGCAAACACAATCCTTTTATAGCCGTTAACTGCGGCGCAATACCTGAAGGAACAATCGACTCCGAACTTTTCGGGCACGAAAAGGGGTCCTTTACGGGAGCCGTGGATAGCCGTAAAGGTTATTTTGAAACGGTAAGCGGTGGAACAATATTTCTCGACGAAATCGGCGAGATGCCACTGGGCACCCAGGCAAGGCTGTTGCGGGTGCTGGAAACGGGTGAGTTCATCAGGGTAGGGTCTTCCAAAGTACAAAAAACGGATGTGCGGGTAATCGCCGCAACAAACCGGGAATTACTCGAATTTACCCAAAACGGAAAATTCCGGGAAGACCTTTATTATCGCTTGAGCACTGTGCCTATACGCGTGCCACCACTTCGCGACAGGCCCGAAGACATACCCATCCTGTTTAGAAAATTTGTGGTTGACTTTGCTGAACGCTACAAAACCACTCCTGTACAGTTAGACGAAGACGCCAGGAACCTGCTTGTAACCTATCCATGGAAAGGAAACGTGCGGGAACTTAAAAACATTGCTGAGCAAATTTCAGTGCTCAGCACCGAAAAACATATTGGCACCGAGCAGTTGAGGCGATTTCTGCCGGATGCAACACAAAACCGCCTTCCTGTTCTCGCTCACCCCGGAACCACGTCCGGCAGTTCAAACGAGTTTGCGAACGAACGAGAAATCCTGTATAAGTTATTCTTCGATATGAAGAAGGACGTTACCGAACTTAAGAAAATGTTCGTTGAAATTTTGCAGAATCCCACCGCAACCAATTCGGCGGCGGCATTTGCCAGGGAAAGCCTGCTCAGCGACTATGGTGCTTCCAATGGCGACCACTCCCCTCCTCCCACGCCCGCCCTGGCGCATCCAACAGTAGTCAACAACCAGCCGGTGATCTACCACCACGATGACATTCACCATCACGAAGAGATTGAAGAGTCGCTGAACATCATGGATAAGGAAAAAGAACTCATCATTAAGGCCTTGAAAAAACATAAAGGCAAACGTAAAGACGCCTCATCTGACCTGGGTATTAGCGAAAGAACTTTGTATCGCAAGCTGAAGGAGTATGATATAGATGAATAAGCTTTTCCCAATCCTTCATTTATTTTCTTGGCCCGAAGTCGCCGGTCAAAAGGAGTATGTTGACGGAGGATGAAGGCTTGCTTTTCTCCTGCCCGCGGGTGCTGCAGAATGGGAATTTGCCGGTCATAAAATTGATTTAATACTTGCAAATGATGGGCTATTCCCGCGATAATGCCGCAACTTTGACCTCCATGAAATTTATCCGAAGTATTTGCTTAATTGCCACCTGCCTGTGCATCGGGTTGAGCTCGTGCCGGGTATATTCATTTAAAGACGTTACCATACCACCCGAGGTAAAGACGATTAAGATTGGTTTCATTGAAAACAAAGCGCGGTATGTAAATCCACAACTTAGCCCGAGGTTGACCGACAGGCTCCAGCAAAAAATCGTCAACCAGACCCGCCTCACACGCACCAATAGCGACGACGCGCATTATCAGGTCGGTGGTTATGTTTCGGACTATTCAGTTTCTACAGCCGGCATCTCTAACCAACAGTCTGCAACAAACCGGCTCACCGTCGGCGTTCACCTCGTCTTTAGAAATACCCTGAGCAACAAAACGGAAGAATTCGATATCTCCCGCAATTTCGACTTCAATGCAAACCTTTCACTCACACAGGCGGAGGCTTCACTGAACGAGGAGATTATCAAAAACGTGACCGATGAAATTTTCAACCGCATCTTCTCCAATTGGTAAGCGAAGTCGTACTTTCACGCCATGAACCAATCCCTTCAAAAGGCCTTATATCTTGTTAGCCAAAAACACGATATCAACGAGGTAGCTGCAGAGGATCTTCACCAACTCACCCAAAGGTTTCCGTACTTTTCTCTTCCTCACCTGCTGCTTAGCCGTAAATTGAAAGAAGGCTCCGAAGAAGGTTTTTTAAGGCAAGCTCAAAAAACGGCTGTCTACATCAACGATCCGTTCTGGCTGCACTATCAGCTTTATTCAGCCGGTGAGCAGGATGAGCCGGTAGAAGAAGCGGCCCGAGAGGTCTTCCCCGTCGAGCAAACGCCGAAAGAGCTCCAGCTCCAATCACCTTTAAGCCCGGAAGTGGTGAACGAGCCGGAAACTACCACGCAGGAAGACGATGCACAGCAAATTCCCGACGAACTTCACCCCGACCCCGAAGTAATACAGGAAGAAATTGCCAGCGGTGAAACAATACCCTATTCTGATCAGCAGGAAGAAAGTGCTGCCCCCGCCGAAGCTGAAGAAACGGCCCATATCCTGGTCGGGGAGGATGTGAGTGCGGAAGTGCCAAAGCCGGTAAGTGTTTCCGAAGAAGAACTCGAAGCTGATGAACAGCTGCTGCTTCAGATCACCCGCCACGACGAACCAGCGCCTCAACCGGCTGAAACGATACTGCAATCCGAACTTGCAACTAAACCTGACCTTGAACAACAGGTTGCCGCAGGCATCGAAGGGCACACCACTTTCTCAAAAGACATTGAAGCCCGGACAAAAGCCTTAATCAACCCGCAGCAAGCCACCAATAATGCCGGGATACCTTTTGAACCTTACCATACCATCGACTACTTTGCTTCACAAGGCATTCAACTCGTACTCGACAACAATCCGGAAGATAAGCTGGGTAAACAACTCAAAAAATTTACGCAGTGGTTAAAACACATGAAACGGCTGGGACCTGAAGACGCTCTTGAAACCGTGAAGGATACCCACCTGGAGACGACGATCCAAAAAATTGCAGACACGTCAAATACACCCCGCGATATTGTGACCGAAACCATGGCAGAGGTATTGGTGAAACAAGGTAAAACCGTGCAGGCGGTACAGCTTTATGAGAAATTAAGTTTTTTAAATCCTGGCAAAAGCGCTTACTTTGCGGCCAAAATACAAACACTTAAAGGTTCCTGAGATGACAATTCTTTTTCTTATTTTGATTGTTCTTTGTGCTGCTATACTCGGCTTTATCATATTGGTTCAAAACCCAAAAGGTGGCGGCTTGTCGGGCAATGTAGCCGGGCTCAGCAACCAGTTTATGGGTGTTAAACAAACCACCGACGTGCTTGAAAAAGGAACCTGGATATTTGCAAGCGTAATCGCCGTATTGTGCCTGATTTCTTCGCTGTTTTTACAAGGCGATACAGATGATAATGATAACCCGCTGAACAAAATCAACACCAACCAGGGTACAACCGCTCCACGGCCCGCCAACCCCGCACCAGCAACACCGGCGCCAGCGCCTGCGCGTTAGGCCCATAGGTTGATATAGCTTAACTTACCGACCCTGTCTAATATACTGACAGGGTTTTTTTATTTATTTTGAGCTTTGTTTATATGAAAAAAATAATCGTGGTCCTGCTCTTATTCGTTATGCTTGGAGCAGGCATTTTTGCATGGTTCATATTTGGAAGCGGCACTGCATTTACCGGGAAAAGCCGGTACCTGTACATTGCTTCCGCCAATGCCACAAAGGATGCGGTGATCGATAGCATACGCACGAACAACTTTTTAAACAATCCAGGTCTTTTTGAATGGGTTGCTAATCGCCTGAAGGTTTGGGATAAAGTAAAACCGGGACGTTTTGAAATTAAAAGTGGGCAAAGCCTGGTCGGCGTTGCCCGGATGATCCGCAATAACCAGCAATCGCCGGTAAACTTTACCATTCTTAAGCTTAGGGTTAAAGAAGACCTTGCAAGGCTTATCGACAAATACTTTGAAACGGATTCTGCAAAGGTCATGAGGTTTCTAAACAACCCTGACAGCCTCGCCCGCCTGGATGTAGACAGCAATACCTTAATGACCATTGTTATCCCGAACACCTATACCCTGTTGTGGACAACGCCGGTAAACAAAATTCTCAGTCGGCTGAAATCTGAACAGCAAGCCTTCTGGAAGAAAAACAATCGTCGCGAGAAGGCAGAACAACAGGGGCTCACCCCATTACAGGTTTATACGATTGCCTCCATCGTAGAGGAGGAAACGAACAAAAACGATGAAAAAGGGAACGTAGCCAGCGTTTACATAAACCGGCTGAAT
>JASLBT010000470.1 GCA_030146445.1 Segetibacter sp.
CTCGCCAACGATTGGGAACTCCGTCTCGTCCATAACAGCATACCCCTGGGTTACCAGGAATACGCATGAGCCCGAGCCCAAGCGGGTGAAGGTATTTTGACTTCCCCGTACCTGGCCGGCATCTGCCGCGCTTTTAAACTCCCGGGGGTATGCCCACATAAATACCGGCAGCGGTCCATCTCTTTTAGCATCATAGCCCTCGGGCGTATAAAGTGTAGCAGTCAGGTCAACACCATCCTTCCGTTTGTAAAAGATCTTTTCTTTTTTAACCTTCCGGAGTGCAGGCTGCGGGTCGGTAAACGCGGTGAGTGCTTTATCTGAGTTGGTCATCAGGTTGCGGATATAGTAGTTTGGTGGTGCTGTTTGGCTTTGCCGGCTCGTAACAAATATTTTCTTTTCTCCGTCGATAACATTAACCACCGTTTCATAATACGGATCTGCACTTCTCCAGATGATCGTATTTTTTAACGTGCCCAGGTCGAAAGTCGACAGAAAAGGGTAATCACCTTTTTCAGATGCTCCCGGCCCGATCATTAATAACTGTGTTCCGTTATTGAGCAGCTGCACAACATCCCGCCCGTAAGCATTTTTTATTGTGTTGGGGGTGCCGGGGTTATTGTAAGCATCGTTGGTGCTGCGTTCAATTATCTTTTGCACTTCACCTGTCTGCGGGTTAAACCTGCTTATGCGTACCTTCTGGTCGCGCTGTAATCCTTCGGTAACCAGTGCAAAATTACTGTTGCCCCAAACGATATTGCGGAAGCGGTAATTGGTTTTAACCAGTTGTTTTGGTGCTCCCGTAAACGGCGCACTCAATGCATAAACAGCATCGTGGAATTCCATCTTGTTTTTATATAACCCACTGTCTAAGGGCATGGTCCAGCAAACGGTTGCGGGCTCATCGTTGCGCCAGTCGTAACGGGATGGTACGTTTTGAACATTATCGAAACCCCTCGGAGCCGTTTCGCGGCTGGGATTCTTAACAAGCACTTTAATTTCTTTCCCGGTTTTGTCGGTGATAAGCGTGGTGGTGGGAAATCCCCCTGCAGGCACCAGGTAGGAAAACGGCTTTTCGATGCGATTTACCAGCACGAACTTTTTATCCGGCGATATTGAAATGCTGTTGTAAATCGAGGGTTTGCCAACTTTCATTTCCGTGCCGCCGACATTCCTGACCAGTTGACCGGTTCCGTAAAACTCAAACAATTGTTCGTCGTATGGACTTTTGATAAGGTCCTGGTACGTAGCACTGGCTGCGGTCTTCCCAAGGTTCTGTTGTACTACCGGGCCTTTAGGGGCAAGCGGACGCACCGGCATTGCGTTTGCCGGTTTGGTTGTAGCGGTATACCAGATCGTATTATCGTCTTCCCAATGGAAATTATCCAATACGTTGTTCAAAAAAGTTTTATTCACCTTCTTAGCCTGCTGGCTGGCAACGTCGATGATATAAAGATCGATGCCGGTGGCGGTAGTATTGGTAAATGCTATTTTCGATTGGGAAGGGCTCCACTGGGGAATGCCTGCCTTTAGATTGGCGGGTAGACCTTTTACCTGCATTTCGGCACCATTAGCAAGGTTCTTGATTTTGAAGTTTACATTATAGACCCCGCGGGAAGCACCATAGGTATTAGGGTTGATGCGCATCCCGGCAATACGAAGTTCCGGCTGTGCAAGATCCTCAACCGTGGGGTAACTGCTTCTTTCACTTTGAAGCATATACCTACCATGATCATCGATGTTTACGACCGGTGTTGGCGGTGCCAGCAGGATATCGACCATTGCTTTTGGTGGGGTCTGGTAGGTCACGGCATCCTGGGCGTGCAGCCGTATCGTAATGAAAAGGAACAGGAAAGGAATGAGTTGTCTCATTATTAATCAGATTTGCAATAAAGGAAATTGTTGAAGTTGGCCGGAAGTTAGGTCATGTTTCCGATTTCTGCAGTAGGAAAGATCCATCATATGGCCCGGATCTTTGCACCAAACAGGTCTGCATTCAATTAAAGTGCTCAACGCAGCGGTTACGCGAGGTGCAAACATCAACAGCTTAAGCTAATTTTTGGTAAATACATGCCGACCATTATCTTTGCCGCATGAAAATAACCATGCACTTACATCACCATCATGTTATACCCTTGGGGTAGGCCGGTGTTGTATGCATATATCAATATCATTAGAGGCTTACCGGTGAGGTAGGCCTTTATTATTTAGGGCTGGTTACGGGTAGGTGCAGGGATAACTTTTTAATTACTTCGGTAAAACAATTTTCGGAATATTATGGGCTTAACAATCGCAATTCAGAAATCGGGCAGGTTACACGACGATAGCATCAAGCTGCTAAAGGAATGTGGAATAGACATTGCCAATGGTGTAAACAAATTGAAGGCTGAGGCCAGCAACTTCCCCCTTGAAGTTTACTTTTTACGCGATGACGACATTCCGCAGTATGTTGAAGACTCAGTTGCCGACATCGGCATTGTTGGAGAAAATGTGGTATATGAGAAAAACAAGAAAGTTGACGTTGTAGAGAAACTGGGATTTGGCAAGTGCAGGTTGAGCATTGCGGTTAGCCGGAACGAGAAATACGATGAGCAGCCCAATTATCTTGAAGGAAAAAGAATAGCCACAACCTATCCGCACATCGTGCAGAAATACCTTGATGAAAACAGTATAAACGCCGAAATTCACGAGATCAGCGGAAGTGTTGAAATCGCTCCGGGTATTGGCCTGGCACATGCAATCTGCGACCTGGTCAGTAGCGGTTCAACGCTGTTTATGAATGGTCTTAAAGAAGTTGAAACCATACTGCAATCGCAGGCTGTGCTGATCAAACATACCGCCCTCGGTGCAGAAAAACAACAGATCCTCGACAAACTGCTTTTTCGTTTCCAGGCAGTTAAAAAGGCAAAAAACAACAAGTACATATTGTTAAACGCCCCTAATGAAAAGCTGGGTGAGATCGTTAGCCTGTTACCCGGTATGAAGAGCCCAACCGTGCTGCCGTTAGCTGAAAGCGGCTGGAGCAGTGTTCACAGCGTGCTCAACGAAAATGAATTCTGGGATAATATCGAACGTTTAAAAGCGGCAGGTGCACAGGGTATACTGGTGGTGCCTATTGAAAAAATGATCATCTAAGTACTATCTCCAGGCAACAATCGCAACGCCATTGTTTCAAAATCGTCGAACACAATAATGAATCTCCCGACCTATAACTATCCGGAACGCAGTGCATGGCCACAGCTTTTACAACGACCCGTTTTCGAAACCAGTTCACTGGAAACATTGGTAAGTGGCATCCTGGCCGAGGTTAAACTCCATGGCGATGAAGCTATCAGGCGCTATGCTCAAAAATTTGATGGCGTAGAATTGCCGGATCTCCAGGTTTCATCAACGGATATAGATGAAGCCCTAGAATCACTGCCTGAAAATATCAAGGAAGCCATACGTCATGCCAGTGAAAACATTGAAAAGTTCCATGCTGCACAGCTCGTGGGGGAAACGCCAATCGAAACAATGCCCGGTGTGTTGTGCTGGAGAAAAAGCGTTGCCATTGATAAGGTTGGGTTATATATTCCCGGCGGTACCGCCCCCTTATTTTCAACAATCCTGATGCTGGGTGTTCCGGCAAAGATTGCCGGTTGTAAAGAGATCGTGCTTTGCTCTCCACCAAATAAAGAAGGTAAACTCCATCCTGCGATCTTGTTTGCAGCGCATCATGTTGGCATCACCCGCATTTTCAAGGTTGGCGGCGCGCAGGCCATTGCGGCAATGGCTTATGGCACCGAAACCATACCAGCAGTGTACAAGATTTTCGGTCCGGGTAACCAGTACGTTACCAGCGCAAAACAGTTGGTACAGAAGAGTGGGGTCGCCATCGATATGCCGGCAGGGCCGAGTGAAGTTGCCGTACTCGCAGACGAAACTGCAAATGCTGCTTTTGTTGCTGCTGACCTGCTGAGTCAGGCTGAGCACGGTTCCGACAGCCAGGTGTTACTGGTGACCACATCGGAGCAATTGGGGCGCGACACCGAAGAGGCATTGCAAAAACAGCTTCCACTCCTTAACAGAAATGAGCTTGCCGCAAAAGCACTCGGCAATAGCAAAGTGATTGTCGTAAAAACCATCAGCGATGGTATAGACCTCATCAACGAATACGCTCCTGAACACCTGATCATAAGCTGCAGGGATGAACAAAAGATTTCGTCCGAAATCGTAAATGCCGGTTCTGTTTTCCTCGGCAATTACTCGCCCGAAAGTGTAGGTGATTATGCAAGCGGAACCAATCATACGCTTCCTACAAATGGGTATGCGAAAGCGTATAGCGGGGTAAGTGTCGACAGCTTTGTTAAGAAGATCACCTACCAGAAGCTTACCCGGGAAGGACTACTGGCCATAAGCAATACGGTTCAGGTGATGGCTATTGCTGAAGGCCTTGATGCACATGCACGGGCGGTGAGCATCCGCTTAGAGCAGGCCAATGAACCAAAATAATTACCACTACTGATCTACTACAATTCATAATTTATGTTTGAGCTGGACAACCTTATTCGTGAAAATATTAAAAAGCTGGTGCCTTATTCTTCTGCCCGCGACGAATTCACCGGGCAGGCGAATGTGTACCTCGACGCCAATGAAAATTCGTTGGGTTCGCCGCTGGTGAAATGGTATAACCGTTACCCCGACCCGCACCAGTCAAAACTAAAAGATGCTATTTCTCAGGTGAAAGGAGCTCCGGCCGACCGCATCTTTTTAGGCAACGGAAGCGATGAGTGTATCGACCTTTTGTACCGTAGTTTTTGTAACCCGGGAAAGGACAACGTGATCATCTGTCCGCCAACTTACGGAATGTATGAAGTCAGTGCCCATATAAACGATGTTGAAATTCGAAAAGCGCCATTGCTCGACAACTTCCAACTGGACCTGGTTCACATCGAAAACCTGGTGGATGAAAACACCAAACTCTTGTGGATCTGCTCGCCGAACAACCCGACAGGTAATTCGATTGACAGGGAAGATATTGAGATGGTGCTGAACAACTTCAACGGCATCGTGATCATCGACGAAGCGTACATCAATTTTTCCCGGCAAAAGTCTTTCGTGCAGGAGCTGGATGATTACCCAAACCTGGTGGTTATGCAAACGTTTAGTAAAGCCTGGGGTCTTGCGGGCTTGCGGCTGGGTATGGCATTCGCGTCGCGTGAAATCATTAACGTACTCAACAAAGTAAAGCCGCCTTATAATATCAACCAGGCAACCCAGGATCTTGCCTTGAAGGCATTGGAAGAAGTAGGGCAGGTTAACGATATGATTAAAGAGTTAGTGCTGATGCGCGATGCACTTGCCGAAGTATTCCAGAAGCTGCCCGGAGTTCAGGCTGTTTATCCGTCTGATGCAAATTTCCTATTGGTGAAAGTCGACGATCCCAAGAAAATGTATACCTACCTGCTGAACAAAGGCATAGTGGTGCGCGACCGCAGCAATGTGATCTTGTGCGAAGGTTGTTTGCGCATCACCATCGGAACTGAACAGGAAAATACAATACTTGTCGATGCCTTTATCGACGCAATTACCCAGAAACAGGTTTCCTTAAACTAGAACCAACTAACATGGCCAAAAGGATCTTATTTATCGACCGCGATGGAACACTCATCAACGAGGCGCCGCCGACTTACCAGATTGATGGTTTTGATAAACTAACGTTTTACCCCGAAATGTTCCGCTACATGGGCAACATTGCATCGGAGCTCGACTACCTGCTGGTGATGGTGAGTAACCAGGATGGACTTGGCTCGGAGTCTTTCCCCGATGAAAGCTTTTGGCCGGTTCACAACTTCATCATGAAAAGCCTGGAAAACGAAGGCATTCATTTTCACGAGTTCCTTTTCGACCGCAGCTACCCGGAAGAAAATAAGGCAACACGCAAGCCGGGTACGGGTCTAATGACTGCTTATTTAAATAATCCTGGCTTCGACATCGCCAATTCATATGTGATCGGCGACAGGATAACGGATGTGCAACTGGCAAAAAATCTCGGATGTAACGCCATCTGGATCAACAACGACCCAGACCTGGGGGGCGGTGAGGTAAAAGATAAACAGGAAGCACTGCGCGAAGTAATCGCGCTGGAAACCCGCAGTTGGAAAGACATCTACGAATTCCTGAAGCTTGGCCTTCGCAAAGTTGAACACCAGCGAAACACTAATGAAACAAAGATCTCCGTAAAAGTAAACCTCGACGGAAGCGGCAATGCTGCGATCCATACCGGCCTTGGTTTTTTCGATCACATGCTCGACCAGATCGCACGTCATGGCAAAATTGATCTTGCCGTAAATGCTGCTGGCGATCTTCACATCGATGAGCACCATACGATTGAAGATGTCGGTATTGCTCTTGGTGAAGCCTTTGCCATTGCGCTCGCCGACAAACGGGGAATGGAAAGATATGGCTTTGCCTTACCCATGGATGAGGCGGAAGCAAAAGTGCTTATTGATTTTGGTGGCAGGAACTGGCTGGTATGGGACGCTGAATTTAAAAGGGAGAAGATAGGGGAGATGCCAACCGAGATGTTCTTTCATTTTTTCAAGTCGTTTAGCGATGCGGCAAAATGCAACCTGAATATCTATTGTAAAGGCGAAAATGAACACCACAAAATAGAAGCGATTTTTAAAGCATTTGCAAAAGCGATCAGGATGGCAGTAAAACGCGATCCGTTCTCCAATCACCTGCCCTCCACCAAAGGGGTGCTTTGATAACCGCCTTTGCAACCAACTGATTTTTTTATGGACCGGGCGGAATAGCTTTATGCGACGGCCGTTGCGTCGCACTCTTATACGGAATACCATTACGCAGCAAATATTAGCGACGGTTGGTTCTTCAATGCCGAAAGTGTTATGGGGTGTTTCCAGGCGCCTTATATACAATGCCTTCTTTCATCACCAGCTGAATATTTCGAACAGCTTTAATGTCGCTTGCAGGATCTCCTGCTACGGCAATGATGTCGGCGAGGAGGCCTTTCTTAATCCTGCCAAACTGGTCGCCGTAGCCGAACACGTCGGCATTGATGGAGGTAGCGGAG
>JASLBT010000477.1 GCA_030146445.1 Segetibacter sp.
CCTCACTGATGATCGAGAAGTATCTAAATGACACCATTGCAGAGAAAAGGAAGCCGTTGTTCAAACGCATATCCGAAGCTGACCTGATCCCGTCAGCAATAAAACACTGGTATTACGTAAAAGACAGCCTTCGCCGGGTAAGGCTTGCAAAAGAGGTCACGGAGAATACTCCGATAGAAGCGTCGCCTGTTGTTCCTAAAAAAACCACGTTTGATCCGGATGCCGAACCAAACCGGCGAGACACCGGAGGCGGAGAGGACCCCAAGAAAGTTTATATGAACCTGCCTGGCGAGATAAGGGTAAAAAAAGATACTGTCAAGCTATGAGAACGCGAAACGATTCGATGTCGAAAGGTGTTGATTGGATTATGATCTGGCTTTACGCAGCGCTTGTGACAATTGGGTTGCTGATGATTTTTGCCAACGAGTACAAAGAAGGTGAAAGTTTTTTGCAGCCGATCATCAGCCAATCGAAAGACTATGGAAAGCAGGCCCTTTGGATCGGCATCTGTAGCATACTCGCAACCTTCATCCTGTTAACAGATAGTAAGTTTTTTACTGCTACTGCAAACCTGATGTATGGCCTGGGCCTTCTCTTATGTATAATGGCATTAGTAATTGGTACGGAGGTAAAAGGGTCTAAATCGTGGATCGTTTTGGGTGCCCTCCGGCTGCAACCTTCCGAGCTTTGCAAGGTTTTTACCTGCCTGGCACTTGCTAAGTACATTAGCCGGCAGGATACCGACTTCACCAAAATGAAAGCGCAGCTGATCGGTGGGGCAATCGCACTTGCTCCGGCGTTTATCACCGTTGCACAAAATGAGACCGGTCTTGCGCTTGTTTATTTTTCTTTTTTTCTGGTCATGTACCGGGAGGGTTTGCCCCCATTTATCCTTATTGCAGGTGCATCTGTTGCAGTGCTCCTGATCTTATCTCTGATACTATCGGTGCAAACGCTGATGATCACTTTTGCGGTAATCGCTTTACTTGTTTTGTGGTTAATGCGGCGCCAGCTGAAACGAAACAGGATGTTGATTTGGATCGTTGTATTGATCTGGGGCCTGAGTTCCTTTATTTCGGCGGTGGCGGTGCCATATGGCATCAATACTATCATGAAGCCTTACCAAAGGGACCGTATATATAGCCTTGTCGGCAAGCTGTATGTGCCGCAAAATCCTGAAGAGTTGGCGGAACTGGAAAAACTAAAGGCAAAAAGCAGGGGAAAGTCGCAAAATCAGAGCGAGTACAATGTGATCCAGTCAAAAATAGCCATCGGCTCAGGGGGCCTGGTAGGTAAGGGTTATCTTAAGGGTACCCAAACCCGTTACGACTTTGTACCGGAACAACGTACCGACTTTATTTTTTGTACGATCGGCGAGGGATTTGGTTTCCTTGGAAGTTTGGTTTTCCTGAGTCTATACGCCCTATTGTTGTTTCGCATCATCATCATCGCCGAGCGGCAACGCAGTACTTTCAGCAGGGTTTATGCCTATGGCGTGGGCAGCATTTATTTTTTTCACATCGCGATTAATATATGTATGACCATCGGGCTTGCACCCGTTATCGGGATACCGCTGCCGCTGATCAGTTATGGCGGTTCATCATTACTTACATTCACGATGTTGCTGTTTATCCTAATCAGACTGGATGCCGACCGCCAGATGGTTCTCAGATAGTGAAACAAAAAACGTCTGCCCTAAAACACATGCATGAAAATATGTCCGCTTTCCGAAGGAGCCTTTTCCGTTGACAAATCCAAGGTTTTTGTGCCTTTTGAAAAAGGTAATGACGATATACAGCAGAGGGCGACAGGCAGCCTGCTTGTGGAAGTGCAACCATTTGCCGTTATCACGAGCAGGGATGTAATCGTAATTGACGCAGGCCTGGGATTCGTTGAAGGCGGCCAGCTCCAGATACATAAGAACTTACTGGCTAATGGTATTAACCCGTCCAGCGTCACCAAAGTGTTGATGAGCCATCTGCATAAGGATCATTCCGGCGGGGTGAGTGTGGCAGACAGGTTGGGCAATACCCAACTATCATTTGAGAACGCCACCTATTATGTTCAGGAGAAAGAACTACATTTTGCACTCGATACGGGTTTCCCGTCCTTTGTAACCGATGAGCTAAACATTTTGAAGGACCACCCTTCGGTCACGCTGCTCGGCGGGGACGGAAAGATTGACGAATTTATCAGGTATGAAGTTTCCGGCGGGCATTCGCCATTTCACCAGGTTTTTTGGATAACCGAGCAGGATGAAATCATTTTCTTTGGCGGAGATGTCGCCCCGCAATACCAGCAGATGAAAAGCAGGTTTGCGGCCAAGTACGACTACGATGGCAAGAAATGTATGGAACTTAGGAAAGAATGGTGGGAGAAAGGGCAGGCACAAAAATGGAACTTTTTGTTTTACCATGATATAAAAACACCTGTCTGGCCGCAGCATTCATAAGCACATAAGTGGTGAGCTGGCACAAAAAAGGCCCGCCCTAAAAAGAGCCGGCCGTTGCTAACCTATGAAAAACACCTAGTTCAAATAAGGTTAATGATTATAATTGAGTCTTTTTGGATTTCCCTTTTTGACTGTTCTGTCTTCGCGCCTGTTCGTTCCTCAGCATGGCCCTGAAACTCCTTTCTGCTTTAAAAACGCCATTCACCCGCTTATCATCAACCAGAATGTTCTTAAAAGAGTTCCGGTATTTCTTACGGATATTTAAAACGTTCTCTTCCCACTCCAGTTCATCTTTATGCGTCTGCCGGGCATGTTTCAACTCAGCACGGTATCGTTGGTATACTGGCCAAAACGCCTGGGCTTCTTCGGTTGACAATTGAAGCTGCCTGGTCGCATAAGCAGCAAAAAGCGCTTCAGCCCTATTATTCTTAATGGGTTGTGCAAAACAAAAGTAGTTAATGTTCCCACAAAACAAAATGAATAGTAACAATTTTTTCACATATTGATTATCCATCGCTATTAGCTTCTCCGGGTAACGGATTTTCTTTTAAGTACTCCTTAATGTCTTCTACAGGTATTTCCTGCAGGTTGTCTTTAATATCAACATCTGCTGCAGCTGCATTATTATGCGATCCACTCTCGCGGGTAGATTGTGTAACCAGGAATTCATTGATCTCGTGCTCCGAGAGTTGTCGTACGTCACTCGGATTGAAGTCGGCAACTTTGCCCGACCCGGGTCGCAAACCTCCCTCGGGTTGCTGATCCTGGTTGATCAATGATCCACCAGCAACCGCCAACAATCCGGTAATCACTGCAGCGGCCACGTAACGGGTAAACTTCCTGATCGAATATATAACGGCCTGTATTTTCGCAGGCGCATTCACTGCTTCCATCGGACGCAGACCTTCAAAGTATCCACCAGGAACAGAATACACCTGGCGGCGAGGTATGCTTCGCAGTATGGGTGTTTCGGCGAGCTCATTGGTTTCACCACTTGAAAAAAGGTCCTGTGCTTTTATTTTCGAAAGTATATCAGCGGAAAGATTGTCGAAGTATCCTGTTGGTGCGCTAAAGGGGGACTTTGTCCGGATAGCCGTTGTGGGGCCTTTTAGTTTTTGAAGCAAGTTGGTTTGTAAGTCGCCGAAATATCCATCCGGAACTGAATAGACGTTTTTTTTCGGCACCTCTGCAAGCAACGGTGCGATTTTAGAAAGTTCAGCGTGTATGTTCTCCGGGTTCATGATTTCTGGGACAATTTTGGCTGATGTGAGTTTAATTTTTTAATATATATTCTTCAATCTTTTTGGCTGCGTGATGATAGCTTGCTTTCAATGCGCCCTCGCTTGTATCCAGTATCCGGCTCATCTCTTCGTAAGGCATTTCGTCATAGTACCTTAGGTTGAAAACAAGCCTCTGCTTTTCCGGGAGCTGCTGGATCCCAAGCTGCAGCTTCCATTCCAGTTTATTTGCGTCGAAACCTTCATCTGCTTTTATTTTGTTGCTGAGGCCATTTTCATCATCACTAAAGCTGGTTGTTTTTCTTTTCTTTTGCTGCTCGATAAAAGTCAGGCATTCATTAGTAGCTATACGGTATAACCAGGTATAGAGTTGGCTGTCTTCCCTGAAGTTGTTCAGTCCTTTCCAAACCTTGATAAACATGTTTTGCAGGATATCGTTGGCATCTTCGTGTTCAATTACCATCCTGCGAATATGCCAATACAGTTTTTCCTGGTATTTCGACAGGATAGTTGTAAAAGCCTTTTCTTTCGACAGAGGCTGCCGAAACTGGTGTAGTAACTCCTTGTCGTCGGGTAACATGCAGTGTTTTGGAATTTTGGTCGGTAATTTTCATCGCGCTTCAAAACTTTGTTGAGCGCGATCAGATGTAAAATGTCGTAATCAAATTGGTTTGCCATCAAAGATCCGGAATGACACAACCAGCCGGGCTGGTAACTTCCTCACAGGACCTACAGATGATCGCAAGATTGCAAGGTTTAAACAGTAAATGTTAATACCCAGCATATTCCTACGTTAACCGGGCAGCGGTTTTGGTAGGGCCGAACGTTTTATTGGTTAAGTTGCTTTTATCATGTATGAAGAACGCATCAGCAGACCTTAGCCTCAACTGTTTCAATTGCTGGCGGCACAACTTAACTAGCTGCCCTTAAT
>JASLBT010000485.1 GCA_030146445.1 Segetibacter sp.
CTTAAGGCTAATGGATTTCCCTGCTTCCAGGATTTCGGTTTTTATATAAATGCCGAACCTGGGCCTGGATATAAGTTTATTTCTAGCGTGAAACTGAACCGGTATCATTTGCGCCAAAAACTTTGCCTCTGCGATCACAAGTATCCTCAAAATTTCCACCAGCTGTTACCATGCAAAGCCTGGTAATATGCTGCCGGTGACAGTTCGCAGGCAGGATCATTTTCATCATTGCAGCAAGCCTGCCGACCATTCTACTGCATACCGTGCCTTGTTTAACTTAATGGAGAGTTCAATCTTCTTCTGCAGGGTTTCGATCACTTTTATTTCACGGCTATTCACCAGAAACAGTGAGCTTTCCCCTTGCGAAAATTTCAACTCTTCATTACGCAGCAGCGACTGGTAACTACTATACATGTTTTCGATCAATTGTAGCTGGCCCAAAATCGTGATGTACTCATTATAGTACGACTGTATTTTATTCCTCAACTGCAAACGCTTATCGATCAACTCGAGATTAGCTTCTCTTAACTTTAATTGTGCGTTGCGGTAGTCGCCACGGGCTGTTCTTAAAAATAAAGGAATCCGAAAATCAATTCCCCAGTTGTAGTTATTTCCAATATAAGCGGTACTCATGTTTTTAAGTGCATAATAGTCTTTGTTAAGCAGGTTGGCTTTAACAGAAAAGTAGGGTAACATACCCTGGAACTTCAGCTTTCGTTCAATCTCAAGACTATTGATTTTGTATCCATAAATACGTAAGTCGGGGTTAATTAACGACGACTCGCTCAAGAGCGACTGAACTTCCGGTAAGGCTATCGTTGCCGTTGCAGGCAGGTTTTCCGGTATGGTTTGTACGGCTAAATCCAGGGGTTCTTCGTTTTCCTGCCACAGGAAGTTCGCAAGCGCTAAACCGGCATTGTTCCAGGCCAGTTTCGTGCTGGCAAGAATCATCTGGTATTGCTGGAACTGTGCGAACGCTTCCGTTGTATCCATCTGTGCACGATCGCCATTCTGATACGAAATACGCATCAGTCGAAGTCTTCTTTCTGCAACATTCACAAAGCCGGACATGACGGTATACTGCTGCCATGCGCCTGCCCACTGCCAGTATGTACTGTAGGCATCATACAGCAGGTTGTTTAAGATCAGCCGGCGTTCCTGCTCAGTTTGATCCCGGTATATTTTTGCCTGTTGCAAAACTGCCCGCCTGTTGTCGATCAGCAAACCTTTCGCAAGGGGTAATTCATATCCCAGGTAACTCGCCCGGCCTTTTGTTTCTTCCCTGCTCAAATAATTCCCCCCATTATTTTGCACCCCTGTTTTAAGGTTCCCGATCGGCAACGGAATGCCAAGCTCAGCATTGTTATACTGGTAATAGTTTGTGCCGGCGAACGTTTTACGACTCGCTTCAACAGACATCGTCGGATCGAAACTTCCCCGCGCCGACATAAGCTCCGCTATACCTTTATCCACCTGTATCGCTGCCTGTTTAGCAACAGGATGAAACTGTTTTACCTTCCGGATAAATTGGTCCTGTGTAAGAATATCCGGCTTTCCCGTTTGTCCTGATACAACCTGTACATAAGCCAACAACAGCACAAAACATGTTCGCCTGAGTTTCATAGTAACATTTTGAAAAAGTCTGTCCACTACTGTTGATGCTGTCCTTTAAGTTTGATTAAACGAATGAGTGACCGATCATGCTTGTAATCATCTTCGATAAGGATAATACTAACCTGAATTGGCGTAAAGCTCACTTTTGATTACTGCCTTCTTTCACCTGGTAGTACTCCGGTGGAAAACCATTGATATTCCGCCAAAGCTCATAATAGATTTTTACATCTCTTAGTAAGGCAATGCTATTTGCCCCGCTGCCCATGCGTAATTGCTGCGGCCATTTTCTGTCGTCAGGATCCTCTACCACAAGCACCCTGAACTTACCATTACTGTTGAGAGATGACTCGACTGCTGATACTTTGCCACCAAAAGTGCCGAAGCTGTTCTGGGGCCATCCACTAAAAACAATTGCCGGAAAGCCGTCAAATACCAGCCTTACTTTCTGGCCGATACTAATCAACGGCAAGTCCATTGGTTTGACAAACATTTCCACTGCATACTGTCGGCTCGACGGAACAATTTCAACGATCATTTCACCCTCTTTCAATATTTCGCCGATGCCCGCTTTTTTTGCATTTACTACCTGGCCGTCCTGCGGCGCCCTGATAAAGTACAGCTTGTTCCTTACATCGTAGCCGGCGAATTGGTTTTGTAATTTGGCTACGTCGGCTTCCGTTGAAGCAATGGTCGCCAGTGAGGAATAACGCTCACCTTCTGCTTTAGAAATCTTGTCGGTATATTCCTGTACCGTACTGTTTTTTTCGATACGAAGATTGATCAGTTCCTGCCGGCCTTGCCGGTATTTATTTTCTGCACTGATCTTTTTAGCATTTCCCTGCTGAAAGTTAATTCTGCGTTTTTCAAAATCAACTAATGAAATGGCACCGCTGTCAAGCATTATTCTTGCTGCATCCAGCTGCCTTCTGTAGGCATCCAACTCGTTTTGAATGGCGACAACCTCGGCGCTGTCGCTGGAAACCTTTAATTGTTGTTGCTGGAGTTTGTTGTCGATCGACTGGAGCTTCAGTTGTTGAGCCTGCAACAATGCTCCCGTTTGCACTACCGCAGTTCCGGCCTTATTTTGGTAACCGCGCATGCTTTGCTGTTTGGCATTAATCTGTTGCTGGGTCCGGTCCAGCAGCAGCGGATCAAAATAGTCCACCTTCACTTCTCCGATCTGCAATATCGTGTCGCCGGCTTTTACAAAATCACCTTCTTTTACGTACCACTTTTTTACACTTCCACCAATGATGGTGTTAAGTTCCTGGGGCCTTTGTTCCTGGCGTAACGTAGTAATACTGCCTTTCGCGCGGATGTTTTGCGTCCATGGTAAAAACAACGTCAGTAGGAGTAAAGCAATCATCGTCCATGTCCATGTCTTCACCTGTCCCTTTTTGCGGACTTTATAAATTTTGCCAAACGACTGAAAGGTGCTTTCAGCAGCCTGCTGTTCTATATTGACCGACAGAAAATTTTTCATAGCTCTTTTATCCTGTTGTGCGTTGTTTGCCTAAGTTGATTACTACGTCGCAATAAGCCGACATTGCCGGGTCTTCAGCAGCGATTATTACCGTTGTGTTATTTTGGTTCTTCAACATCCCCACGACACCGTCGATCGCAGCTGGTTCCAGGTATTCAAATGGTTCTTCGAGTAAAAGCAAACGGTGCTTACCCATCAACGCGCGAACCAATAGAATTCTTTGCCTGATGTGTTTGGGCAAGCGTTTGCCAACGGTTTTAAGTTGCATATCAAAGCCGTTGTGGTTAGCTTGAACAAACGGCAGCAGGCCTAGTTTTTCTGAGAAATGCGTGACTTCTTCGGGGCTTACCGTTTGATCTCCCATGGTGATGTTCTCCCATAACGAACCTTCAAAAATTTCCTGGCTGCTGAGCAGTATTCCGGTAGACGAACGAAGCGTTTCAAGTTCATAATTGTTTATCGGCTTGCCATCAATCACAATGCTCCCTTTAAAATCTTTATAGCTTCCGGTGAGGAGCTTGAGTAAGGTTGACTTACCTGAACCAGACTTACCCGTGACATGTGCCCATTTACCCGGTTCTAAATGAAAGCTAACGTCGTCCAGAACCTTGTCGCCATTGTGGTAGCCGAAGCTTACCTGCTCAAACCTCACCGATACAGCCTTGTTGGAAGCCTGCATGATCGCGGTTCCGCCTGTTTCCTTTTCCGCTTCCGTAATCTTTCCCAGCTTTTCCACAGATACAAGCGCATCGTAGACTTTGTCGAGGCTGACCACCAGTTTTTCCACGGACGCAATTATGGCAATAATAACAATGTCGGCAGCGATAAACTGGCCCACGTTGATTTGTTGGTTCACCAGCAGGATGGTGCCTACAATAAGCATAGCGGCGGTAATGATCACCTTAAAACTGATCAGGCTCCAGAACTGCACCAGCAGCACCCGGAAGTATTTTGTACGGGCATCAAGATGACCTGCAATCAGCGCGTCGGTTTTGGTGATATGCAGGTTGCCCGGCGAGTACTTAAATGAATTGGTGAGGCTCGCAGTCTCCTGCAACCACCACAGCACTTTGTACTTATAATCACTCGATTTTAAAGCAAGTCGAAGGCCTTCGGGCGATGTGAACCGGACGATCAAAACAATGATGGTAATCAACAATACACCAAAGCCAATAAAAACGGGGTGATAGAACGACAGCAACAACAGCCCGAAAAGAATTTGTATAAAGGCCGCCGGCAGATCAAGCAGCAACTTTTCAAGCCCTTTTTGTAACGAGATCGTATCAAAAAACCTGTTCACCAACTCCGGCAAATGATAGCCGTCCAGTTTTACCAGGTTTAGCTGAGGCAAACTGTTGCTGAACTCAAGACCAAACCGCAAAAAGATCTTCTGCTTAAGCTTTTCAATTATTTCCAGTTGCCTTACCTGCAACACACCATTCATAAAAGTACCGAGTACCACCAGTAGAGTAAGCGTGATAATGGAAGTTGATATCGATCCTGCCATTACAAAGCTCACGATCGTCTGAATACCTAAGGGCAGCGAAAGCTGAACAAAGCCGGCCAGTACAGCAAGCATATACACGGCAACAATATCCTGTTTGTCGTACAACAACAGCCTGTACAATTTTCCCGAGGACTTTAAAATGGATGTGGAACTGTCGGTTGACATATAAAAACATTATTCGTAACTGCAAATATCCATGCTCGAATACATAAATAAACATTTATACTTCTTATGTTTGACATAAGCATTGTTTATGAACTACACATTTCATCAATTGAAGGTTTTTATCGCCGTCGTAGAAAATAAAAGTGTTACAAAGGCCGCCCAGGAGTTAAATATGACGCAACCGGCAGTGTCCATACAACTTAAAAACCTGCAGGACCAGTTTGATATTCCGCTGACGGAAGTTGTCGGGCGTAAGCTTTATGTTACGGGCTTTGGGTACGAGTTGTATGCGATTGCCGGCAAGGTCGTGGAAGAACTGGCCAACATCAACTATCGAACGCAGAGCTTTAAAGGCATGTTGTCCGGTAAGCTTAAAATATCTGTTGCCTCAACGGGCAAATACGTGATGCCTTATTACCTGAAAGGTTTCCTTAAGTTGTATCCTGATATCGACCTGGTGATGGATGTGACAAACAAGACCCATGTCATAAAAAGTATTGCGAACAATGAAGTTGACTTTGCGCTCGTCTCGGTACTGCCCGACAACCTCGACATCGAACAGGAAGTTCTGCTGCCAAATAAACTCTACCTCACCGCTGCCTCGGATATGAGTATCGACCAACCCGGCAGGCTTAACGAATCCGTGTTTAGTAAAATTCCGCTGATCTACCGCGAGGAAGGCTCGGGCACCAGGGTTACCATGCAACATTACTTCCAGGAGGTTCATGTGGTACCAACGATAAAGCTTGAGCTCACTTCCAGTGAAGCGGTGAAACAAGCCGTGCTCGCCGGGCTTGGCTTCTCCATTCAGTCTATCTTAAGTATCAAAAATGAACTGAAGCAAAAAGAGATTAAGATCATTCCGGTAAAGGGATTGCCGCTGACGGAAAATTGGCGACTGATATGGTTGAAACAAAAAAAATTGTCGGTTGTAGCCACAGCATTTCTCAGCTACCTCAGGCAACAAAAATCGAAGATCTACCATGACTATTTCTCGTGGATAGAGGAGTATTAGCGACCATTAATAACTGAGATAATGCAATTTTCTAAAAACACAATTGATCAATCTTCAACTTATTTTTTACCAGTTCACTGTGGCAGATGCGAGGGCAATTCTCATTCGGCCGCAACCTCCGCGACAAACTATTATTTTCCTTTAAAGATTAAGTATAGCTTAAAATCGGTACCTGCAAAAAAATTTTAATAAATCAATCGATTCCAATTATACATTTGTTACTACAACAAAGGTGTTTGTAAAAGGTTGATGCAGCTTTTCCTGCTGCAATATAGGCGCGTAAGTTCTTCGACCAGCGCTGACAAAAAATAATCCAACTCTACCGTAATCCCACACTTAAAACCAGATCCGGCAGTAGATCGAACATAATTTTTTTCCGATCCTTTTCGGTTTCCAATAATAAACGTCGTTCCAAGTTTTATTGTCAAAAGACACAGCAAGCTAAATGCATGTTTATCCTGGCGCCCATTTTTAAAATTTGGTTTACCAGGTTAGTTTCAGCATTTGCCCTGTGCTAAGGCATACCTGTACCTAACCTTTTTTAATCCTGTTTATGCAAATTTTAAAGCAGCTTCTTCCTTTTCAATACAAACGAAAAATTAAAGAAAACCTCGGGGTACCATCTCTCCATTGGAGTTTACAAAACATTAAAAAGGTTGGCTTTAATCCTGGCTTTGCCATTGATATAGGCGCATATAAAGGAACCTGGACGACTGAATTCCTTGAAGTATTTCCTGGTACAAAAGTACTCATGCTTGAAGCGCAGGCTTCAAAGGAGCCTTTTCTAAAGAAAGTTTGTGAAAGTCGAAAGAACCTTTCCTACGAGATCGCCCTTCTCGGTGCAGACAAAGGCGGTAAGCAATACTTTTTGGAAGTTGAGACCGGGAGCCATGTCCAGCGGAGTGAGGAGATTACCTCGAAGACAAAGGAGATGCATACGTCAACGCTTGACGACATCATCGAAAAAGGTAATTACCCAAAGCCCGACTTTATAAAAGTCGACGTCCAGGGCTTTGAACTCGAGGTGCTCAAAGGAGGCAAAAAAGCGCTGGACGCATGTGAAGTATGCATGTTGGAGGTCTCACTTATAGAAATTATCCCGGAGTGTCCGCTGCTATCTGAAGTGCTCATTTTTATGAACGAGAGAAACTTCGAACCGTATGACGTGACCGAATTAATGAGGAGACCATTTGACAAGGCTTTGTTTCAGTTAGACGTGATGTTTGTTAAGAAAAGCTCGAGACTCCTTGAGTCCAAACGATGGATTTAATATCGGAGCGCTCCACCGGAGCTTAAAAATATTTACACGTTTCCAGCTAACATTACAGGCGAATAACCTGTAGCTGTTGCTGTTCTGTTCAGGTGATGCAGCAACACGGTTGGCTGCGTGTCCCGGATGTCTTCCCATCCAGCCGCGTCATGAATCCGGCAACTTCCGGAGCAGCTGAGATCATTGCTCAAAAGGAAGTCGCTACGACTTCGATCATGATAAAACCAGTGAATAATTCGCAGTAGGTTTCTCAAAAGAATTCAAACATGAGCCGACAAATCCAGGCCGAGATCGGTTTTTAAATAGTTCCTGGTACGGCTGCCACGTGTTACCATCTATGTACCAGTTCCCGAACCCAAAAAGATCTGTTTCGTTGAAAATGTTTGGGCGTGCCCCCAAGCTGCGCAAGGGGTCGGGCTTTTGTTTCAAGTCCTCACCACTCGTGCCTCGTGCTTCCGGGCTTTTCACGTCAATCCCTCGCGCGCCGGCTACTGCTTGTAAAACTGCCGGCGGCCTAAACGCATTAGTCCCGATGTTATGCACATACTCCATAATCGGGAACAAACCACCGATACACCAATAACGGCAATCTGCGCAACAATAAAAAGGGAACTGAAACAGGTGATCAACGAAGCCTGCCATTCAGCGATTCCAAAGAGTACGAAGGAGCTTTACCTGCTATAAATTTCAGAAAGATATTATCTGCTGGTATCAGCCCCGGGTGTTCGTTTGGTAAACGCCCGTCCTCTGTTGCAGCAGCCTGGTTTTTCCTTGTTAAGGCTGTTGCTAAATGCATCATTCGCTACCCGGATCTAATCGAAAACCCGGGTGTCTCGTCGTGTGTTCGTTACCCGTAATTTGCTATTCTCGTTGCCAAAGTACACGGGTGTTCGTTTTAAGTGCAATCTTCGCAGCGGGAACAATAGTTGAATATACTAACGTAAACAAGTCATCTTGAAAACCCTCCCATATCTAAATGCAATGGTGTGTATCTTGTTTGTAGCTTGTGGTCAGTTCCAGGCTCATTCGCAAACACCTACCACTCCTGAATGGACCCAGCAAAAGCGGGTGAACAACCAGCCGCTCTTCCAGGTAAAAAATCCGGATTTTGTAAAGAGTCCGTACACCGGCATGACCCGGCAACACTGGAAAGACGCAGCGCTTTACTTGTTGACCGGTGCTTTCAGTTACATCAGCAAGCTTGACGATCCCATGCAGTTTCCCAAACAGCCCGGTAAGAGTTACCCGAGATCGCCAGCCCAGGTTCCGACCGAAAAGTTAGAAGGGCTTTGCCGTACCCTGTTTATTGCAGCACCGCTATTAAAGGAAAACCCTTCGTTGAAGATCAACAACATCAGCGTCGGGGATTATTACCGTTACCATATTCGGAAACTGGTTGATAGTACCAGTGCCACATATATCCGTCCACGCGCAAAAAACGGCGGCCCAAGCCAGGTACTGGTAGAATTTGGCGCATTAGCGGTATCGCTTTTTGTTGTGCCCGAAGTCATCTGGGAACCCATGTCAAAACAGGATAAAGATGCTTTAGCCGCTACGATGGTCAGTTATGGTGATGGTCCTACTGTAGGGTCGAACTGGAAGTTCTTCAACATTTTTGTGCTGAGCTTTTTCAAAGACAAGGGCTACAAGGTAAACGAGAATCTACTGGTTGAATACCTCGACAAATCCCTGGCCCATTATCGCGGTGACGGATGGTACAACGATGCACCTGCTTATGACTATTACAGCATGTGGGCCTTCCAGATGTATGGGCCGGTGTGGTCACACTTTTTTGGAAAAAAGTACTATCCTGAATACGCAAGAAAGTTCGGGCAAAACTTCGCTGAACTCACCGACAACTATCCTTATCTTTTTAGCCGCGACGGGAAAATGATCATGTGGGGACGAAGCATCAGCTACCGGATCGGATCGATCGTTCCGTTTCCGCTGATGGGCCTTGAGCCTGATAACCGGATTAATTATGGCTGGATGAGGAGAATATCCTCCGGTGTATTGCTGCAGTTTCTGAAGAACCCTGACCTGCTGCAAAACAACATTCCGACACTCGGATTTTATGGTCCTTTCGAACCTGCGGTGCAGCCGTATAGTGCGCGTGGCAGTGTGTTCTGGATGGGTAAAGCATTCCTTGGTCTGCTTGTACCTCCGAACAACGTGTTCTGGAACGCAAAGGAAAATGAAGGTCCCTGGGAAAAAGAACTGGGCAAAGGAAAGGTGTTCAATAAATTTCAGGACAGTTCAAATATCCTCGTCACCAATTATCCAAATATCGGAGCCTCGGAGATCAGGGCCTGGTGTTATGTGAAAGCTATAGGTGCAAACGAACCTTTCCGGGCGAGTGAAAATTATAACCGATTATCGTACAACAGTGCTTTTCCCTGGCAGGCTGATAGTGTGCCTGGCGTAGTCGCAATGAACTACATCGTAAAAAATCAAAAGAACGAATGGGAGCCTTTCCGGTTGTTCACGTTCAAAAAATATGAACAGGGTGTCTACTACCGTAATGTTGTTTTAGAAACCAATAAGGAGGTTGCCTTTAATCTCGCGGATGTACCGCTGCCAAACGGAATTTTAAGAATAGATAAAAACAATAGTACAGTTCCGGTTGAAGTTCGGTTGGGTCATTATGCGCTGCCGAAATTTAAGGCCGAGATCAGAAGCGAGATAAGAAAAGTGAAAGGTTATGATGTGAGGATTATCAGTAATGGCATTTACCAGTTGGCGATGGTGCCACTCAGCGGCTGGGACAAAGCCCACGTGGCTCATACCCGGGGCGTACACCCGGAAAGTGTGCAAAGCGCAGTAATAAACGCCATTGATAACTTTAATCCGGCAGAGAAAAATACGGTTTATGCGACCTTATTGCTCTGGAAAAAAGCTGGTGAAAAGTGGACACAGGATGAACTGGTTCCGGTAAAAAAGATAGAACAACGCGACACCGATAACACCATTGTAGTCTCCATGGTAAACGGCGAAACCAAAACCATCCATTTCAAACAGTAGTTAACAGGATTTATGATCCACGGCTAATGCTTCTGCAATCCTGGATATCATTGCGCTGAGATAATCAACATTCCTTCCTCTGTGGGCTTTGATATATGTCAACGGAATATGCCCTGAAACATCGCCGTTGCTGGTTACTGCAACAAGTTTTTGATCGAGAAATCTGGTCGTGAGAAATTGTATACGCAACCGGCGCAATCCCGCTGTCAGATGTTTGGAGACAGTCCTGTTGAACCGTTTTTAATCAAACTGCAAATACCCGCCAGGACCAATTGGATCGCGTGCGCCCGGATATACTTCCTGAGATGCTTCAGCGCCAGAATCATGTGGAACTTTACGGTGCCCGTTGAGATCTGCAGCCGCTCACCGATCTGGTCATATCTAAGGTCCTCGAAACGGCTAAGCATGAACACCGCTTTTTGCTGCGGCGGTAATAAACTGATGCCTTTGTGGATGAGCCGCACCGAATCTTTTACCTCAAGCTGTTTATCGGGAACACTGTTGTCTTCAACCATCTGGCACCCTGCAGCCATCAGGGTAACCTTTTTTCGGATGAAAGACAATAGGTGATTTTTAGAAAGTATAAAGAGGTAAGCTTTAAAATTCTCAACGGCATTTAGCTGGCCACGGTTGGTCCAGACCTTAAGAAAAATGTCTTGCACCATTTCTTCAGCAAGTTCATTAGACTTCACATATGATACTGCATGGGAAAAAACAAGATCACTATAAGTTCCCATTAGTACCACAAAAGCGTTTTCATTGCCATCGGCAACCTGGCAAAGCAGGTCTTCTTCATTCGGGATTTTGTTCATAACAGCAGGGTGGGGGCAATCGTTTCGTAACTAAATGTATAATAAAACAACAAAACAGCGACAGCGAAATTTTACGTTTAATGACATGTGCAAGACAGCTGAACGTTTGGGCAAACAGTGCCAACTTTCCAGCGCTCATTTACTCTGTTTGTACCCTGCCATTAAAAATTTTCAAATAATTGTGTTTCACCCTGCCCGACCCCGAAGAATAAGGCGTCTTTATACCCGATACACAAACCATAGAACACAGGTTGGGTAAGTCAAATATGCAGAAGCAGGAAATAAAACAGCTACTTGAAAAGTTCCGGAGCGGAACGCTTCTAATTGCCGAAGCCCGGATGCTGTTAGAAGTGCTGGATGATCCTGAATTGCTTTCCGAAGTTGAGTCTCAGCTCGAGGCTGAATTCATGAAGGATTTTCAGCAGGTCCCCCGTCCGCCTGAGCACAACCAGCGGCTCTCAGATCGGGTGCTTGGCGAGATCCACCGACAGGCGTCGACTGAAGGTATAGAGCAAATTAAAATAAGGCCACTTCACCGGTTGAACTGGCTGAAGTACGCAGCTGTTTTTATCCTTGTTTCCTCAACAGCCTTTTACCTGCTTCAGTCACGTAAAGTCGCCGAACCTGCACCCCTCCGGGTGGTAGCGGCAGGATCCGGCGAAATTCGACCAGGGATCGACCAGGCCAGGCTGACCCTTGCAGATGGAACTGTTGTAGTACTCGACAGCACTAAAAAGCGGCAATTTGCGCAACAGGGAGGGTCGAAAATATCCAACCCTTCAGCTGGTGTACTCGCATACCAGATTAATGCAGCTACAACAACCACTGAAATACTGTACAATACACTAGCGACACCCAAAGGCGGGCAGTACCAACTGGTGCTCTCCGATGGTAGCAAGGTTTGGCTGAATGCAGGTTCTTCGCTGCGATTTCCTGCTGCATTTGCAGGACCTACCCGTAGTGTTGACCTCACCGGTGAAGCCTATTTCGAAGTGGCAAAAAACACCACTAAGCCATTCGTGGTGAACACGGCAGCGGTTGCCATCAAGGTACACGGTACAACCTTTAATGTCAACGCTTACAAAAATGAGGCGTTTACAAAAACGACGCTTTGTGAAGGAAGTATTTCCGTGAGCACGAAAACAAAGAACCTGTTATTAACTCCGGGCCAACAGGCAATTAGCAAGCCCCACGGAATTGCTGTGTTGGATCATGTGAACATGGACCAGGCACTTGCCTGGAAAAATGGTCTTTTCTATTTCTACGATGCGGATTTGTTTGCCGTAATGCGACAGGTTGAACGTTGGTACGACATCACGGTGGTTTATCCGGGCAATCCCCCGGCGTTCCGTTTTCGAGGTAAACTGCCGCGCGATTTGTCGTTCAACCAGGTGCTGAAAATACTTAGTGAATCGGAAGTTAAGTTCACCTTGCAGGAAAGGACGCTGACCATACTGCCCGGTTAACGAAAACGCCTCATAGTTAATGGTTCCTTTAAAAACGATGAATTTCTACTTGTAATCCCTATTGCCTCATCTCATAAAAAAACGCTATGCCATCCCCTTCTACTTACGACTTCATTGCTTTACTGGTATCCTCGTCCCGGCAGTGGAGGTCGCATCTGCGCCACCTGGCTGTCGCCGGCAAGCCAGGCATCATCCTGCTGGCACTTGCCTGGCTCATTGGTTCACCATCCGCTGTCGCGCAAACCGTAAAGTACAGCGCTAAAAAGGTGCCTATCGAGAATGTCTTTAAGTCAGTTGAAGAACAAACTGGCTACATGTTTTTCTACAATCAATTGGTTCTGCAGCAAAGCCGCGAAGTTACCATCCATGCCGAACAGGTTCCATTGCTTAGTTTTCTCGCCTTGCTTTTTAAAGATCAACCTTTGAAGTATAGCATCGAAAACAAAGCCATCATTGTTTCAAGGAAGTCCATCGTATCATATGCCTCAGGTCCGGTAGAAGTTGTTCACCAACAGCCGGCTTTTATCCCCGTAAAAGGCCAGGTTTATGGAGATGACGGAACGCCATTGGCGGGTGCAAGCATTATGATCAAGGGCAAACCAGGGGCCGTGGTAAGTGATGAGTCTGGTTCGTTTACCATCGAAGCAGAACGCGGAGAGGTGCTGGTACTCAGTTACGTTGGATACGACACCAAAGAAGTGAAGATAGAACGCGCTGGTGCCCTCACCGTAAACCTTGTCCAAAATGCGTCTGCCATCAATAATGTAGTTGTGGTAGGCTATGGAACCCAAAGTAAGCGGGCCGTGACTGGTGCGGTAACTTCAATCGGCTTTGATAAGTTCAAGGACCGCTCTTTCAGCAACGTCACGCAATCACTTGCGGGGCAGGTGGCCGGTGTAAATATATCGCAGGCACAGGGTGCCCCCGGAGTATCTCCTATCATCCGCATACGCGGGGTGAACTCGATTACTGCAGGCAGCAATCCCTTATTTGTCATCGATGGTGTGCCCCTCGAGAATTTCAACCTGAATATGATTAACCCGCAGGATATCGAATCCGTTGAAGTGTTGAAGGATGCATCTTCGGCAGCCATTTACGGATCAAGAGGTTCAAGTGGAGTGATCATCGTTACCACAAAGCTCGGTAAACCCGGCAAGGTAAACATCAACGCGAGCTTTGAGTATGGCATACAGGAGGTAACGAGGAAGATGGAAATGATGGATGCCCAACAGTGGATCCAATATTATATCACCGCTAAAAACAACTCGTGGGTCGACCTTGGCGGCGGCAGAAAAGCAACCGATCCAAATAGCCTGCGCGCCGGTGCCTCTACCGACTATGTGATACCCGAGGAGTTCCTGAATAACCCCGGGCAGTTTGGTAAAGGGACCGATTGGCAGGACGTGATGTACCGGGTTGCACCTTTAAAAAATGCACAACTTTCGGTATCGGGTGGCACAAACAACACGCAATATCTTTTCTCTGCTGGTTACCTCGACCAGGAGGCGATACTTGATGCTAATTATTATAAACGGCTCTCCCTCCGGTCCAACATTAAACAAAGCATCTCTCCAAAATTCACGATCGGCCTCAACCTTGCGCTCACAGGGATCTACGACCGCACCGATGGCACACAAGGTAAAAGTGATGTGATAGGCCTGGCGCTGCAGAGCAGTCCGATTTTCTCCATATACAATGAGAATGGCAATATCGGTATGATGGATCCCAACTCTTCGTGGAACCGATACCTGCAATTTAATCCGATAAGCCTTTGGCATCCCTATTCCACTACCCGCTATACCGATAAGCAAAATAAAGCATTGAACGCCCTGGGAACTGCATTTGCCGAATACAAGCTATTTAATGACTTAAAGTTTCGTACTTCTATAAACGCAAACGCCTTTAACAACCGTAATTCTTTTTACCTCTATAAGAACCAGGGGTATGGTTTTAACCAGTCGTTGCGTGCGGCAACCGGAACTGCAACAAGCGGTTATATGCTCAACTGGTTATGGGAAAACACCCTCAATTATCAAAAGCAGTTTAAAGAGCATAGCTTCAATCTACTTGCGGGTTATACTGCGCAGAAACAGCGCGACGAGTTTCAATCGGCCACTGCCAGTAACTATCCCAACGACCTGGTGCAAACACTAAGCGCAGGTACCGTAACGTCGGGAACCTCTACGCTTACATCGTGGTCGATGATCAGCCACCTGGCCCGTTTAAGTTATGACTTTAAAAACAGGTATTTTCTAACTTCTACCATCCGTCGCGACGGTAGTTCACGTTTTGGCAGCAATAACCAGTGGGGGTATTTTCCGTCTGTTTCCGCCGGGTGGATCGCTTCGGATGAAGCTTTCATGTCGGGTATCACCGGTAAGAACTTGTTGAAGTTTCGTGCGAGTTATGGTGTGGCAGGAAACAATCAAATTCCAAATTATGGACCGGTTAGTTTGTTGGGAGCAGGGAACTATGCAAGCGGTAATACCCTGGCAAATGGCTTAAGCATTTTAAGCATTCCAAACCCGGATCTAAAATGGGAAAAAACAACCCAGCTCAATCTCGGGGTCGACATTGGCCTGATGAAAAACAGGATCAATATTTCCGCGGAATACTATAATTCGATTACAAAAGATATGTTACTTAATGTGCCGGTGCCCGATATCTCCGGGTTTGCTACCCAGCTCACAAATATCGGTGCCATGAGAAACCGCGGGGTGGAATTTACCATTGCTTCAAAAAATCTTATACGCCAACTAAGCTGGACAACCGATCTGAACTTTTCACTCAACCGAAACAAGATCCTAAAACTTGGGCCCGGCGACGCACCCATTTATTACAACGATAATGAAACGACCGTTAAGATGGAAGTAGGACAACCAATATCAAATTTCTATGGCTACATCTTCGATGGTATCTATAACAACCAGTCGCAAATCGATAAGTCTCCGCATGAAGCGAGTACTAAACCTGGTGACCCGATTATCAGGGATGTAAATGGAGACAACAAAATCACCACTGACGACAGAACCATTATCGGCAACTACCAGCCGGACTTTGCTGCAGGCATTGTTAATACGTTTTCTTACAAGGGAATAGAGTTGTCTGTTTTGGTTCAGGGATCGTTTGGTGGCGAGATAGTAAACCAAAACTATCGTTTCCTCGGATACAATAACCGGCTGAGAAACCTGTTCGCCAAAGTAAACAATTACTGGAAGTCAGAAAGCGATCCGGGCGACGGGATCAATCCACGGCCCACGATGGTACGGAAGCCATTTCAAACTGCTTTTTCCAATCTTTGGGTGGAGGATGCATCCTTTGTCAGGATTAAAAATGTTCGTGTTTCATATGCACTTCCTGCAGGACTACTAAAGAAAACACCATTTAGAAATTTGCGCATTTATGTGAATGCCGACAACGTAAAACTATTTAGCAACTATACCGGTTACGATCCGGAGAACACCACTTACAGCGCAACTTCGTACGCTCCTTCCGGTACGGAGGCAAACACAGGAACGGCATCATCGAGCCGGCCTTCAGGAGTGATGGTTGGTTTTGATTATGGTTCTTATCCGATACCAAGGGTAATTACTTTTGGCATAAAAAGCGACTTCTAACGTTACAGTAATTAATAAATCGTGTATGTTCTTCAAAAAATAATAATATGAATCACTATAAATTATTGCTGCTGGTTTTCTGTTTCACTATCGGAGCAAGCTGTAAAAAATCGTTTCTTCAACTTGCCCCCGAGTCAAACGCAAACGCGTTAAACTTCTACGGCTCAAGGGCGGATTTTGAGCTTGCTACCAATGCCGCTTATTCCACGTTATACAGTGTATACGATCCGGAGGGCCCGGTATCTTATACCGGGGAGATGATGGGTGATAATGCAACGATCTATTTTATTGCCGGTAACCAGACCGACAAGCTTGCCTTTCGTGACTATAACATCAAAACCACCAACTCTATGGTATATAGTTTTTGGCAGACTTACTACACGGCCCTATACAACATCAATAATGTACTCGCAAAAATTCAAAGCTCGTCGTTGGAAGCTCCATACAAAGAATCCGTGAGGGCACAAATGTTATTTCTCAGGTCGCTTTATTACTTTAACATGGTACGGACCTGGGGCGATGTTCCACTGGTTACTTCGCCGATAACCGTGGCTGAAACGTATGCTGTTGCACGTTCGCCGAAAGAGGAAGTGTATAATCGTATTGTTGAAGACCTGAAGTTTGCCGTTGACAAGCTGCCCGTATCAACCGGTGTTTCACCGGTTGGAAGAGCGTCGAAAGGTGCGGCCCAAACAGCACTTGCCGAAGTGTATTTAACGCTGGGGGATAAAGCTGCTGCCGCCAATTACCTGATGGAGGTTTACAACAGCAACCTTTATCAATTGCAGCCAACCTATGCAGCAATTTGGGGACCCAACGTTAAAAACACTAAAGAGTCTGTATTCGAGATACAGTATCTTGGGGGAGGAGGTAGTAATTCAAACAGAACATACAGCCGGTATTACCAGGTATTTTATCCGAATGTAAACCTCGCCGGGTTTTCAGGTACGGGCATGAACCAGGTTACAGATGACCTCTACAATGAATATGAACCCGGTGATCCGCGCAGGGATGTTACTATTGCTGCTGGGTACCAAAACGGCAACGTTTTCCAAAACCAGATGTATTGCAAAAAGTGGACAGATGCCAGTGCAAGCATAGTGGGCAGCGCACCTCTTTCGAATAACAACTTTATGGTGTATAGGTATGCCGATGTATTGCTGATGTTGACAGAAGCAACAGGCGATCCCAAATACATGAACGAGGTACGCAACCGTGCGGGCCTGCCGCTTTATGGTACGCCGTCGTATCCGTCATCACAGTATGGCACCCTCGACCTTGCAGTTGAACACGAACGCCGGGTAGAGCTTGCGTTTGAATTTCGCCGGTGGTTCGACCTTAAAAGGACCGGAAGAGCCGTGCCCGTTTTAACGTCGAAAGGAAAGCCGGTAAGCGCTGAAAACCTATTGCTGCCGGTACCCGAAACCGTTCGCATGCAAAATGCGATCATCACACAAAATCCGGGTTATTGAGTTTGACGTAATGTGCGCATGGTACCGCATTCCCAATTATGTCCTCAGGTTCAACGAGACTTCGATTAAATAGCTGGAAAAGGGTGCACTGCTTATGGAGCCGGATACCCGGTTGCTGCTGGAACTCGGTGGTGCCGCACCCCAATTGTTTAAAGGGTCTGTCGGTTGTAGTAATGAATACTACGCAGCCCAATTCAGGTGCCGCATACAACAAAGTGCCGGGCAATGTGATGCATTGTTTCGGTATTGGAGTCACCGCTTTTTACTACTGGATTGCTGTTTCTTGCTGTTGTTTATATGCCAATGAGCGCCGGTACCGTAAGGCCCCGCAAAGCTATGTGGTACAAGAGAGTGACACAACGAAGCGGCTATAAGAAACAACTGCCGGTCAACAAAAAAAACAACGTTAGGAGCAATCAATTATTTACTATGAAGAAAAAGGTACCTGGCGGCTGGTCGAAATTATTGCTCTTTTACCTGGCGCTGCTATGGGCAGGGGAGAATGCTTTTGCACAGCCCATCCGGATCAATGGTCAGCCAGCTCAATTAGACGTAAGGATGGCAGGAGAACACAGCGTACGGATAACTTTAAAACCCGTTGGTGTAACTGATGCCTTTCCATATTCACCAACACTTGTACAACGCAATTATGCATCGCCTGCAATCAGCCTGGTAGCCATCGAAAAAACAATTGTAAAAAGAGTAGGAAATATGACGGTTACTGTAGACCCTGCGCCATTGAAAGTTACGGTTGTAAATGACAAAATGCAGGACGTTCAGGTGATCACTTTTCTAAACGACGGTACATTAACGTTCACACTTGAGGACCAGCCGGTGCTAGGCCTTGGTGAAGGTGGTCCTGCTTCGCCGGTCAACTCCATTATTCCGGAGCCATATGCAGCGTGGAACAATCAGAAAATTGAGTTTGACCGCCGCGGACGTTTATTGAAAATGCAACCTCGTCCACAAGGTGGGGCTTATGGCTCCCGCAATCCTGTAGCTCTTTTGGTTGGAACTGCAGGCTGGGGTCTTTTTATCCCGACCCCCTGGGGGCAAATAGACCTGAGTCAAAAGGGGAAGGGCATTTTTACTCCCGTTGAAGCAGATGGGAGCGAAGGTAGCACCACCGACACCCCGGTGAAACCAAACAAAAGCAGCCGCGGAACCATCCCCGCGGTTGCCCGTACAAAAGGGATGTACGACCTTTTTGTTTTTGATGCACACGATCCTGCTGCCTTTATGAAAGATGTTTCCCTTTTAACCGGACCTGCGGTGATGCCACCAAAATGGGCACTGGGATATATGCAATCGTTTCGCACGCTTCGTGATGAAACGCAGATGATCGGGATCGTCGATACGTTTCGTGCTAAGAAAATTCCGGTAGACGCTATGATCTACCTGGGAACGGGTTTTATCGAAAGGGGCTGGAATAAACCCCAGCCGTCATTTGAATTTAATCCGGCGCTTTTTCATCGCAAGCCAGACGAGATGATCCGCGATATGCATCAACGGAACGTGAAAGTGGTTTTGCACATCTGGCCCTGGGACGAAGATAAACTGCCAGGGCTTCATGGGACCATTCCACCCCGGCCTGGTGACACCATGAATGGTTCACATATTTTGCAATACTGGAAACAACATAGAGATTTGGTTAAGGCGGGCGTTGACGGATTTTGGCCGGATGCAGGGGACCGTTTTAACCTGTTTGAACGACTGAAACGGCACGAGATGTACTATTATGGCCCGCTTTCTGAAAGACCGCAAACACGCCCCTGGAGCCTGCACAGGAATGGCTACCTCGGGATTGCCCGGTGGGGTGGCTGGGTCTGGTCAGGAGACATTATTTCTTCGTGGAAAACGCTGGAAGCCCAGGTGGCAGTCGGTATCAATCATTCCCTCAGTTTGTCGCCATACTGGGGATCAGATATTGGCGGCTTTTTTCCTAATAGCGAACTTACAGGTGAGCTATATGCAAGATGGTTTCAATTCGGTGCATTTTGTCCCTCGTTTCGTTCGCATGGTAAAACATGGTCCACCAGGTTGCCCTGGGGTTGGGGCCTGGGTAGCCGCGGCGTACTGGAAGGCAACAAAGGCAATGAGCCTCTTGAGTCAGAGCTGAATAACCCTGCTATTGAGCCGGTGTGCAAAACATATGATGAGCTTCGGTACCAATTGCTGCCTTACAACTACACTCTCGCCTGGGAAGCGCGTCAACTTGGTATGCCTTTCATGCGCGCCATGTGGCTGCATTACCCTGAGGATGTACATGCGCGTTCAATGGGAAGCCAGTATCTGTGGGGGCGCGATATGCTCATTGCGCCGGTGTTTGAAAAGGGCGCAACGACCCGGCAGGTATACCTGCCTGAAGGGAATTGGTACGATTGGTGGACCAACAAAAAAGAGAAGGGAGGCAGAACGGTGACGCGGGAGATTGACCTAAGTATTATGCCCCTTTATATTCGCGAAGGCGCCATCATTCCCCTTGACCCTGTGCGACAATATACAACTGAACCGGTGCTGCAACCGACAACGCTAAGAATATATGCCGGAGCCGACGGGCAATTTACGTTGTATGATGACGATGGCAGCAGCCTTGATTACCTGCACGGGAAAGCAAGCATAACGAAGATAAGCTGGTCGGAAGCTAAGCAGCAGCTTAGCCTTGAACCTTCGGAAGCCGCAAAGACGATTGATCGTAAACAAGAGCGGAAGTTTCAGATACAACTCCTTCCTAAGGGTACGACCAAAACGATCATTTACACTGGCAAAAAAATCAGCATTGATTTAAATAGGTAAGATCATAAGTATTGCAGCTTGATAGCCTACATTAACATACATCGTGGTGCTATTACCCCAGGCTTTACCCAACGCTGGCCGACTCATGTCTGTGAGCCGTTTTTCTAATTGATTTAAGTCAGGCCCGCCAATCAAACCCGTTGGCTGCTCCTGGAAAAACAAGCGTGTTATCTTTAGACTTACAATCAATGAATAACCATGCTGTTAATGGAATGCCTTTCGGGAGCTTGCGATAATCCTTATGATCATGTTAACTGAATACCTGGGATATACGTCTTCCCCATGTTTTAGGGTAATTTTTCATTCAGGCAACAATACTGGTTCGGCTTATGTGTAAAAAATTAGTGTATGTGGAAAGCTTCATTTCAATGTTGCTGATACGCGGTAATGTTTTTGATTGTTCAACTTGTAAAAAGATGGTCCTGATGATTAAAAGAAACCAGATCACCACGTGCGTGTTCGCCCTTATCGTATTGCTTTGTGGCTGCACTGCTCAAAGAACAAGTAAAGCTTCAGTAGAAACATCTAAAGCTGATGTGCTGGCGATTATCGATAAAGTAAACAGTCACTGGCAGAAAAATCATCCACCAACCGAACGAGCCTTTTGGGATGTAGCCGCCTATCACACCGGCAATATGGAGGCTTATGCGGTCACCAAAAACGAGGCGTATAGAAAGTATTCAGAAGCGTGGGCTGAACACAACCAGTGGATGGGAGCAAAATCGACCAACAAAGCAGAATGGAAATATACCTATGGAGAAAAGGACGACTATGTGCTTTTTGGTGACTGGCAAATCTGCTTTCAGACTTACATCGACCTATATAACCTCGACAAAGACCAGAGGAAAATAGCCCGTGCCAGGGAAGTCATGGAATATGAGATGAGTACCAACAGCAATGATTACTGGTGGTGGGCGGATGGGCTTTACATGGTCATGCCCGTAATGACCAAGCTTTATAAAGTTACCGGTAACAATCTGTACCTCGAAAAGCTTTACGAATATTTTCAGTATGCAAACAGCATTATGTACGACAATGAGCAGCAGTTGTATTATCGCGATGCCAAATACGTGTACCCCAAACATAAAAGCGCAAACGGCAAAAAAGATTTTTGGGCGCGGGGGGATGGCTGGGTGTTCGCGGGGCTTGCAAAGGTGTTAAAGGACTTGCCGAAAAACGACCGGCATCGAAGTGAATACCTGGCAAAGTTTACGGGCATGGCGAAAGCAATAAAACAGTCACAGCAAGCTGGGGGATACTGGACAAGAAGCATGCTCGATCCGGAGCATGCTCCCGGGCCGGAAACAAGTGGTACAGCATTTTTTACTTATGGGATGTTATGGGGCATAAACAATGGCTACCTGGACCGGAAAGAATACCTGCCCGTTGTCGTGAAGAGTTGGAACTATCTCACTAAAACGGCGCTGCAAACCGATGGTAAAGTGGGCTATGTGCAACCCATTGGTGAAAGGGCCATCCCCGGCCAGGTGGTCGATGTTAACTCTACATCCAATTTCGGGGTAGGTGCTTTCCTCCTTGCCGCAAGCGAAATGTACCGGTATCTTGATAAGCACTGATGGAAAAGGCTTCGCCACAAGTTTTCGCGTTGTACATCCCTTGCTACAGCATTATGCTTGCCCCGGCGCAGTTGGGAATAGTACCCTGGTGGACTTCAGAAGGGTAGACCGCATGCGCAATGGCATATGCAACGAACAACTGCAGGCTGCAAAACGCCGGGGTTGCAGGTGCAAACGGCTCTTTCTGCTACCGAGATACATTGACCGCAGGAAAGATCTCCAGCAATTCAGTCTTTGAACAGGTGTTGCCAGGCATCATGTTTTGTTTTGGGCCAGGCGGTAGTTGGAAAAGTTAGTGGCCGTTGCCGCTGGCTGGCAGTGGAGGCCCGCCCGGGTAACCCAGTTCTCACGGGGGATCCGCACCTCCCATACTGGTGGATCCACGATCCGGTGAGTAGACGTAATCTTTTCAGGCGTTATCCTGTGGGGACGTCGGATTGTCACCTATCCTTGGTGGCCGATAACCGGCGGAAAAAGATTGAAAGCGGGAATGAGTATTTGCCTGATCCGCAACCGGTGCACGGATGAGGGTAGTTGCTTTTGGTTGATGGATTGCTGGTGTAAAATGACCACAATAAACGCTTTGTTGCGGCCAAACAGTTTGTTCGTACGCAGAGCATTTTTTTTGCTTGCGGTTGACGCAAGCAAAAGTAAGCATCACTCAGCGGCTCCAGTGATAGCTGAAGCGGCTATTTTTAAATAGAGCTTCCGAAAAATGCAATAATATGCAGCCTTTAACCCAGAACGTCATACGGGTTCGGTAAGCTCCTTTTGTCGTCTTTCTTCTCTTCTTCGTCCACACCCGGTTCGTGCGGTAAAGGTGGAAAAAGGGTGGTATTATCGACTTCGAAAAGGCTTTCCTCGTCGACCTCCACAGGTTCATCTTCTTCGATTGTTGCGTTCCTTATTTCTTCGTCTGTTGTAACGTGATTTTCATCGGCAAGGTGCCGGTGCGCGAGATCACTTATCGTTTCAGAAGCGCCACTTTCCGGTGCAGTAATGGCATCAGGCTTATTATTTTCAGGCATTGCGCAAAAGTTTGAGTAATAAATGTGTTTTCCAAATTTAAGCCGAAAGCCCGGCAACTTTTCCTGCATAACAATAAGTTAACACCGGTACTGCAATCTCCGTGTTCGGGGAATGATCTGGCGCCTTACTCCCTCGTGCCGTCCGGAGCCGGACTGGTACTTGAACCGCGCAGACAGCAGGCAGGTCATTGATCATCCGGAAACGATTCTATTTTAACGGGCCTCGTAATACAAGATGAATCGCTTTAGTGTAAAATGGCAAGTTCGACCGGTATACAGGTTTTAAAGCCCCGGGTATTCGCCCGGCGCTCAAGTAAACGACTTCGACTGTTGAACAAACAGGGAAGTCTGATTCATGTTGTTCGAGAGTTTGCTGTTTGGATGCTCAACCGGCGACAGGGTCTTAAATTGATACGAGAGGTTATTATCCAATGGTGTTCACCAGGGCGTTGCCGTCAAACATATAAGCGTCGCAAGCATGCTCCATCAGGGCTGTTACGCTGGTACCACAAGAGAGCGCTCGCAACCGACCTGCAGGAGCAATGGTACAACCACCTGGTGGGTAGCAAAACATTCAGGTTTATTGTCTCCGGCGGGGAGTTTTCATAAGCTTAGTAAACCATAACATTGAATTAATGTGGCTGGAGGCGAGTATACTTCAGATCGTTTATTTTCGTGCCCGTTTGTGCAACGTGCTACATAAAAGTCAGCGTAGTTTTTATTGAACGTTTTGTTCCCCTGGTCTGACAGGGAATAAGTACTTCATTACAGGAAGTCCTGAATATAAGCAATCACGAGTTTTACAAATATCATTTAATAATCAATTTACCGGTATGAAGTCAATAGGGATAGTCGTAGGTCTGTTGCTGTCGTCTCTGCAACTGTTTGCACAGAAACCCTCGCTTGAGAAAAGCCTGGAAAGTAAAAGGGTAAAGCTGCCCAATGGATGGCATCTGTCTCCTGCGGGCCGTTCTTTTCCACTCGGAGATTTGCCTTTGAATATTGCTGTTTCTTCCTCGAAGAAGTATATGGCGGTGACCAACAATGGTCAAAGCATACAAAGCATTCAGCTGATAGATCCTCGTACTGAAAAGGTGCTTCATAACGTGATTATACCAAAGTCGTGGTACGGCTTAAAGTTTAGCAGCGATGAGCGGTTCCTGTATGCATCAGGCGGTAACGACAACTGGATTGTTCAGTATGCGCTTGTGAATAATCGCCTGCAGCTAAGGGATAGTATAAAACTTGGAGAGCCATGGCCGGAGAAGATATCGCCTACGGGGATCGAAATTGACGATGCCAAAAAGTTGCTGTACGTTGTCACAAAGGAGAATAATTCTTTGTATGTCGTGAACCTGGCGGATAAGCAAATTACCCAAACGATAAAGTTGGGCAATGAGGCATATGCCTGCCTGCTTTCTCCCGACAAAAGTGAATTGTATATTTCATCGTGGGGTGGCGACAAAGTATTGGTATTTGATACGAAACTGAATAAGATCGCGGGCGAAATACCGGTTGGCGACAATCCAAACGAACTTTTGCTTAATGCAAAAGGTAATATATTATACGTCGCCAATGCCAACGACAATAGTGTTTCAGTAATTGACATCAAAAATCGTAAAGTACTTGAAGTGCTGAACGCCGCTTTGTACCCTGATGCACCCGAAGGTTCCAGTTCGAACGGGCTGGCATTATCTGCTGATGAGAAGTCGCTATACGTAGCAAATGCCAACAATAACTGCCTGGCGGTTTTTGATGTAGCGACCGCCGGTAAAAGTAAATCGAAGGGTTATATTCCCGTCGGATGGTACCCGACGAATATAAAAGTAATTGGTAAAAAGATCTTTGTTTCAAATGGAAAAGGATTTTCTTCCTTCCCGAACCCTGAAGGACCAAACCCGATTAAGACGCAACAGACCGTCGTTCGCCACCTCGGTGATACTTCTGCACGGGTAAGGTCCGGGTATATCGGTGGCCTGATGAAAGGTACAATGTCGGTGATCGACGAACCTACGAATGCCACATTGGCCATTTACTCAAAAAGTGTTTACAAAAACACGCCTTATTCAAAGGCTGGCGAGATGAACGCCGTTGGTGACAAGGGCAATCCGATACCCATGAAGGTTGGCCAAAAGTCACCGATCAAGTACGTGTTTTACATCATCAAAGAAAACCGGACATATGACCAGGTTCTTGGTGACATGCCGGAAGGTAACGGCGATACCAGCATTGTCTTGTTTGGAGAAAGGATCACTCCAAATCAGCATAAGCTTGCACGGCAATTTGTGTTGCTGGACAATTTTTATGCTGATGGCGAAGTAAGTGCAGACGGACATAACTGGAGCACATCTGCCCATGCTACTGATTATGTCGAAAAAAACTGGGTGACCAGTTATGGTGGTCGTGGCGGCACCTATCCGGGAGAAGGACAGCGTGATGTTGCTAACCCCAAAAAAGGATTTATATGGGACTACGCAAAAAGGGCGGGCGTTAGCTATCGAACGTATGGCGAATTTGCCGATGGTGGCAAGGCTAACATTCCCGCGCTGGTTGGTCATCTTTGTCCATACTATCCCGGCTATAACCTTAAAGTCCGCGATACGGTGAGGTATAACCGTTGGCAACGGGAATTCGATTCTCTTGTTTCGGTTAATGCTGTCCCGCAGTTGAATACCATCCGGTTTAGCAATGATCATACAGAGGGTTTAAAGCGGGGCAGTCCAACTCCCTTTGCGCACGTAGCAGATAATGACCTCGCAGTGGGTTTGTTTATTGAGCACCTTTCTAAAAGCCCGATATGGAAAGAAAGCGCGGTGTTTATTGTTGAAGACGATGCGCAAAACGGGTCAGACCATGTGGATGCACATAGGACCACCGCCTACCTTGCGGGGCCGTTTGTAAAACGGGGATTTGTAGATAAGACGATGTATTCCACTTCGTCTATGTTGCGGACGATGGAACTCATTTTAGGTTTGCCGCCGATGAGTCAGTACGATGCAGCCGCAACACCGATGTACAGAAGTTTTATGGCGACTCCTGACTTCTCCGGCTTTTC
>JASLBT010000033.1 GCA_030146445.1 Segetibacter sp.
ATTGATTATTTCTATAAACAGGTGGCTCCCATGGAGCCGTTGGGGCGAACAGGTTTACTGCTCGCATAAACAATGTTACCATGACCGGAAAATAACGCATCAAAAGAGCTGAGCGGTTTGGTATGGCAAAAATCGAACGTGATTGTTTCGACTGTGAAAGTCAATTCATCAAATCGAGTTTTGAGCCGCATATCGGCTTCCTGTTTCTAGGATCATCTAATTTCGGTGTCCCTGAACAATTGGGTTATTCGTTTTTTCCAGAAGGGTTCTTCGGATTGCGTAAACTGCGTTTGTCACAGGCGGCTCCTATGGAGCCTGAAAAATTCCTTGATTGATTGTTTCTATAAACAGGTGGCTCCTGTGGAGCCCTGTCCAAATCAGGATGGTTGGTGGTATCTGGTTCTCGTTGGGGCTTTATGGTTATGTACAACGATGTTTGCTGGTAATTGTCGCTCTAGTGGAGCCAAAGTAATCTAAACGAGCGAAGCAAGAAAACCAAATCAACAAATCAAGAAGCAACACTTTACTTGAAGTCATCTTTCTTCCTGCCCTGTGATGTTGAGTACCCTTCCCCGGATCAATTGAATATTAATCCTGTTAATGTCGGCATGCACCTGAAAAAACCCGGTTAAAAGCTTGCTATCCATAAAATTGTTTAGTAATATCAATCACAAATTTCTCCAGTTAATTGATGTTACTTTAAATGGTAGCGTTTCACCCGACCATATGGCTGAAGTAACGCTAGAGACACCCTTATGAAACGCACCAACTGCAGTGGGTCAAGGCTACCACTACGATCATAGACTTAAGCCCGTAATGGTAAACCTGTTCATAACAGAAAATACCTGCCATTATCCGGGTGTAAAATGGTAACAACAACCGTTTGCACCACAAACCATGGCACTCTCCGATGATAGATTAAATGGCAGGTCAGACAGAAAGGATAAATTAAGCCCCATATCTGACCCGGAACCTGCGATTCTTAAAATGGTTTCGTATTTATTTTAAAAGAAAATAAAACGGATAATATGTCGTCCCACTTTTTTGTTGATATACATTGTCATCCCGCCATTAAAGCCTATGCCAGGAGCTTTCGAAAAGAACCAGGGGTGCACTCTGCAGATCCAAAAAGCCCCTCGTCAATTTGGTATCGTGATCCACCATCTACGTTTGACAAGGTCAAAAATTACATCGCGAGCCTGACAAACTTTATTCAAAGTGACGCGACAAGCCTAATCAAAGGGCGTGTGTCAGTTGTTTGCCTGTCTTTCTATCCACAGGAAAAAGGCTTTTTTGTCAATAAGGTTGGTACAGGATTAATCTCCGACGCACTAACGACTTTGGCGAGCGAATTTGGCCGGGAACGAATTGATCATTTACAAAGCATGACCAGCTATTGGGAAGATCTAAAAATTGAGATGAAATTTCTAAAACAGCAGGAAAATAAAGAGATCATTATTGATGGGAAAAGCGTATCCTATACGATTGCCGACTCATATGCCGCGATAGAAATGGCCGAGAGAAACGGCGAGCTTGGGGAAACAAAAATCTTATTTGTCCCCACCATCGAAGGAGCGCATGTATTTGATCAGGTAATGGACTGCAATGTTCCGTCAAATACGTTCCCGGATGGAATATCGTCGGAGAAGCTGGCCATAACCCTCCAGCGTGTAAGAGAATTGCGAGCCGGTGAAGATGGCTTGATAAGACCGGCTTTCATTACGTTTGCACATCACTTCTGGAATGGATTGTGTGGACAGGTACGAACGATGTCGGGGTTTGTTAAGTGTATCATCGATCAGGAAAATGGGTTGGGTGAGGGTTTTAAAAATGCCGGGTTGGAAGTAGCACGTGCATTGTTGCGCAGGGAATTCGACGATAATGGTCGCCTATTACCATCCATCATGATTGACATCAAACACATGAGTAGAAGGTCGCGGGAAGACTACTTCAACTTATTAGCAGCAGAGTTTAGCGACAGATCGATACCCGTGATTGTAAGTCATGGTGGAGTCACCGGGCTATCGCGTCCGGGTGGCAGCAAAGTGACGTTAGCCGCACAAGAGGGACTGTATATGGAAGATGAAGTAAACTTTTTTGATGACGAGATTATTAAGATCGAGGAAACAGGTGGCATCTTCGGCATACAACTGGACGAAAGGAGGATCGGCTCCAAACAGGCGCTTCGAAAAGCAAAAGGAAACATCAGCCGACGCGATATCCTCTACGCCTGGTCTAAACTAGTTTGGAACCAGGTAAGACACATAGCCGAGTTACTGGATCAGCATAATAGGTTCGCCTGGGGTATACAATGTTTAGGAACGGACTTTGATGGTATCATTGATCCAATAAATGGATACTGGACGTCCGATCATCTCGATGATCTCGACGATTACTTACTGAAACACGTTTTCGACTATTTAAAAGAGATAAAGGGCCCTTGCCCTCTCCAGCAGGAAAGTAACAGACGGGTTAGCGCTGAAGAAGTGGTTGACCGGGTAATGACCAGTAATGCCTTAAACCTGCTGTCTAAAATTTACTAGGAATCCCATCCAAATCCCACCATCCTGTTCCATCATTATTGGGCAGTGATATAGGAAGACGTGTAAACTTGGCTCCTATACGGGCACTAAACACCGGCACTTCAATTAGTGAATAACGCTGCACTTCAAAACAGGTAAGAACCATACCTCTGACTCCCCAGGTTAAGCAGTATCTTATTAAGGCTCCAGGTATCCAAACAACGTCAGGTTGTTTCAACAATGGCCCTGTGCAAAAACGTACAACAAGTGTTTTGTACCGGGTAGGTCAACGAGCATATTAGCGTCTCTGGCATATGCCTAATCCAGATATCTTCAGCTAATGCTACCAATTACTGAATGCGCCCAGGAGCCAAAGCCCTATTGGTTGAGCAATCATAAACCTGAAGCAATATGAAGTTTGCTATTACGGTTATTACGTTAATATCCTTCCATTTAAATCTGTTTGCCCAGGAGGGTAAAATGTACAAAACAAGATTTGTAACCGGTCTTTCCGGCCCTGAGCTTTTACATGCTGGCATTACCCATCGGCTAGCCAATGCCAGTCAACTTGGGTTGAGTGCCGGAGCTGGCCCTTCACTAGGGATGATATGGACTTCTTTAAACGTGGAGCACCGGCTGTATTTAGGAAGAAACTCGGAAAAGAGCAACCAAAAGACCTGGTTTTTTCGCCAGGGAACAACATTTTTCCCCTCTGCAAAATCTCCCCAGCAATTCACGGTAAATTTGACCGTTGGCAAAGACTTCGTGTTCAAAAATGCTAAAAATGGAATCACCATTGACGGAGGTGTATTTTATTTACCCGAAAGTTACTGGTCGTCGATTGTCCTCGTAAGAGCACTGAACCTTTGGCCCGCCCTACGGTTTGAACTTTATTTTTCCTTATGAGTTACGATTGATACGGGTGATTTGCTCAACTAAGAATAGGGACATCCGGTACATACATGACGGAGCTATATGCTGAACAACAGTGCACCCTGGATAACAACAAAATCGCCATCGTGACAGCATTTGCAGACCTATATAATCAATGGCGAGTATCGACGAACTCCCTGCAATACACCAGGGGTTCGCTGGCCCGGCAGTACTTGCTATAGGTTAAAGATCCCTGGTGGAACCGACTTGCCAATTATGATTGACAAGAGATTAATGAATTAACCAATAAGGGAAGTGATTGCATTACTAAGATCAAAACATTGTTCAGGCAGCAGGAATAGCAAAGAGAGGCGATATGGAAGTATGCATAAAGTGATTAGCAAAAAGAAAGTAAAGGCAATAGCGCTTATGAACCGCAGATAAAATGAAAATTGTTTACCCTTCTGGTGAAAATTGCATCGAATTTCCGTCATCGCTTCTCTCCTGGTAAACGATTTTTCCAGCCGGGGCGATGTACGGAACAATGAATGTTCCTACATTGTACCGCAGATCAATACAATTAAGCACATATGAAATTTTTCACCTCACTGGTTCTACTTTTATCACTGCTAACCCTCAATCCATACGCTCAAACAAAGCAGGTGGTTTATCTTTCAGGAACCGACACCAAGAGTACCGCCACATGGGACTTCTTTTGTACTGGTGGCCGCAATAGCGGCGTATGGACAAAAATACAAGTGCCCTCACACTGGGAGCAACAGGGTTTTGGTGCCTACAACTACGGCCGAGACTATAAAACCTACGGTAAAAACTTTCGTTTTGCCGACGAAAAGGGTATGTATAAACACCGCTTTAATGTTCCTGCATCATGGAAAAATAAGGAGGTCTTTATTGTATTCGACGGCTCAATGACGGATACCGAAGTAAAGATCAATGGAAAGCTGGCGGGAGACATTCACCAGGGTGCATTCTATCGTTTTAAATACAACATTACCGATAAACTCCAGTTCGGCAAACCAAACCTGCTGGAAGTAACGGTAAGCAAAATGAGCTCCGACGTAAGTGTAAACAATGCCGAACGCCTTGCCGACTACTGGGTGTTTGGTGGCATATACCGTCCCGTGTCGCTTGAGGCGGTTCCAAAAACTTATATCGACTACACCGCCATAGACGCTAAAGCCGACGGCTTATTCAGCATGCAGGTTAACCTTCGCGGCCTGGTGCAGCCAACGAGTATAACGGCAAATATTACCGACCAGAAGGGCAAACTGGTTGGCACAGCAACAGGCAGGGCGGCAAAGGGGGATTCTCTGGTGGTCCTCAGTACCCGCGTTACTAATGTGCAGCAATGGACGGCTGAAACACCAAACTTGTACAAGGTAAATGTTCGCCTTGCAGCAGGCAGCCAACAGGGCTACCAGGCAAGCGAAAAGTTTGGCTTCCGTACGATTGAGGTCAGGCGGGGCGACGGCATTTACGTCAATGGGGTGCAGATAAAAATGAAGGGTGTAAATCGTCACGTTTGGTGGCCGGAAACGGGCCGCGCCACTAACCCGGACATCGATACCATGGATGTGCGCCTGCTAAAGGAAATGAACATGAATGCAGTCAGGTGTTCACATTATCCTCCGGATGTGAATTTTCTAAACCTCTGCGACTCGCTAGGCCTTTATGTGCTTGATGAACTCGCCGGTTGGCAAAAGTTCTACAGCACCAAAGCAGGGGTCCCACTGGTAAAAGAATTGGTCATTCGTGATGTTAATCATCCGTCCATCATTTTCTGGGACAATGGCAATGAAGGCGGAACAAATAAGGAACTCGATAAGGAGTTTGTCCGGTGGGATTACAGCAAACGCCCCGTCATCCATCCGCATCACCGGCCGGGCAACCACTTCAATGGTATCGATTGTAATCACTACGAAGATTATTACAGCACACAAAAAATACTTAACGATAGCCTGATCTATATGCCCACCGAGTTTTTGCATTCGCAGGATGACGGTGGCGGCGGTTCGGCGATGAACGACTTTTGGGAATTGCACTGGAACGCCAAAAGGTCGGGTGGTGGCTTTATATGGGCGATGGTCGACGAAGGCATCGTACGCACCGATATGAACAACATCATCGACGCTAACGGACTGAATGCACCCGACGGAATACTCGGGCCTCACCGGCAAAAGGAAGGGAGTTTTTATGCACTCCGCGAGATATTCTCCCCGGTGAAAATCCGGATGACTGAACTGCCGGCGAACTTTAACGGCAACATCGAAGTTGAAAACCGGTTTCATTTCACCAACATCAACCAATGCAGTTTTCAATGGGCACTCGTGAATTATCGAAAGCCAAATGAGCAATTCGATGGCTATACCGTGCAGCAAAAGGGTACGGCTACAACCAACTCAATAGCGCCACTTGCGAAGGGTAATATTGCTCTTAAACTTCCTGCCGATTACAACAAATTCGACGCGCTTGTACTGGTTGCTTTAGACCCCTTCAAAAAGGAGATTTATAAATGGACGTGGAAGGTGAGAAGTAACAGCCAGTTACTCGACGGCATCGTATTGGAAAATGACAGCGCTACGGCTTTTGCCGAAACCGATACCACTTATACTTTACGGGGTGGAGACAACTCGGTGTTCCTCGACAAGCGAACGGGTATGCTCGCAGGAACAAAAAACATCAGCATGGATAACCTTTCATTTGCAAAAGGACCAGTGTTGGTGAAGGGAACAGCTAACGTTGTTTCGAGCCGGCATTATGCAGAAGGTAAAAGTCATGTTGTTGAATTTACCTACGACGGAGCAATGAAATACGCACGTTGGAAAATGCTTGGCAGCGGATGGGTTAGCCTGGAATACGAATACACTTTAAACGGAACCTATCCATTCTCCGGCGTGAGTTTTAGTTACCCGGAAAACTTTATACTGGGTGCAAAATGGCTGGGCAAGGGCCCATACCGCCAATGGAAAAACCGCACCGCAGGTACCCCGGTCAACGTTTGGCAAAATATGTACAACAATACGCAGACAGGTTATTCTCCACTGGTGCTTCCGGAATTTAAGGGTTACTATGGCGACATCACCTGGATGGAATTTAGTACCGTTGAAGGCAAGTTTTACCTGGCAAGTAAAGATCCCGGTTTATATGTGCGACTGTTCGACTTTTATGGCCTCACCGGAACACGTCCGCACCCCGAATTGCCGGTAGGTAATATCTCGTTCCTCGATTGCATTCCACCTATCGGTACCAAACTGGCCCTGAACATCAGTTACAATACATCGGCACTCGGCCCACAAAGTGAACCCACGAAGATTAGCAGCCCGATCAGGCGTACCCTGTACTTCTATTTTGGATTGCCTAAAACCGACAACAGTAAAGAACAGTACAGCAGGCCGGTGATCGACAATGTGTTTTAAAAGTCAAAAGTCAAAAGTAGGCGGCAGTTAGTGCGGGGTCTAAGATTGGTTAGCAGTTATTGAACTTCCTTTATTATTGGCTGCAGTTTAAGCTGTTCATTGATTTCCTTGCAGTGAGTCGGTGATTTTTCGCCTGGAGGATACCAAATAGGATTAGTTAGTAAGATGCATTTACGGGCTCTAACTTTTTTGTTGAATAATGCGTTGCCGTACAAGCGAGCGTGGCAAGAAAAGCCAAATAGCAGCACCATGCTGAGGTCATAAAAAAGATTAATTATTAGCAAGTATCTTGTTGCAAAAACGGGTAATTTGAACTACCTCATCCTGCCGATTATGAATATCAGAAGCATCATACTTTCTTTAGCTATCGCTTTGTTATTGCCTGCAGGCTCGAGTGAACAGGTTGCAGATTCAACACAATATTGGCATGGCAAACCCCGGAACATTCATTATGTACCCGAAGGCGAAAACTTTGTTTGCGTAAACGGCAAGCAACGATTCAATCGTGCGCTATATGGCACGAACACCGGCTTCAGGGTGGAGGCGGGCGACTTGCCTGAATTTGCCTTGTATATGCCCGGTATGGGTGGCAATTTTAAGTTGGGCATTGCGGTAGGCGAAAACAGCAAATGGCTAACCGCTGCACAACGGGTAAAAGCAACGTATCGGCCAGGTTCGATGATCTACGATATAAGTGACCCGCTGTTGGGTAACGGCACCATAAGGGTGACCGTACTCGCACTCTCAGATAAGGAGGGGATGATCGTAAAAACGGAATTTAGCCACCCCGCCGATAGCCTGCGGCTTATCTGGGCATATGGGGGGGCGTCGGGAAAGAAATTTTCACGCGACGGGGATATTGGCGCCGACCCGGAGTCGGTGTTTTATATGCATCCTGATTACTGCCGCGACAACATATACCGGGTAGATAAAAACGTTTTTCGGCTGCAGTATGGCACAGGCACCGTATTGTCGGAAGCCGAACGTTACGAAGTTCAGCACCGGCCCGACACGGCGACAAAGGGTCAGAAAAGCGCGGGGAAACATCTGCTCGGCACTTTACCTACCCTTTCC
>JASLBT010000073.1 GCA_030146445.1 Segetibacter sp.
TGGCCGTACGCGCACGGCTACAAAAACACTGGTGTTTATACACGGGGGAAGCTGGAGCGGAGGCGACAAATCTGAATTTAACGCAGGGATTAAGGCTATCCGCGACCAACTTCCCGACTTCGCTATTTTTAATATCAACTATCGCCTTGCTGCCGCACCAAAAAACATATACCCTACGCAGGTAAATGATTTACAGCAAGCGCTGGACTTTATTACAGAGAAAGCCGATGAGTACCAGATCAACGCTTCGAAAGTTGCACTGGTAGGTGCAAGCGCCGGGGCACACCTGGCTTTGCTGCATGCCTATAAAAACAATGCTGACGGGAATATAAAAGCCGTTGTTGACCTGTTTGGTCCTACAGACCTGACCGATCTCTACTATAATCATCCCTTCCCCACTGGTTCGCAACCTGTGTTGCGTAACTTTCTTGGCACCACACCAGTTGCCAATCCCGGGCAGTACAAGGAAACGTCTCCTATAAATTACGTAACTGCCCAGTCGGTACCTACCTTAATTTTTCACGGTGATGCCGATCCGGTGGTTCCGGTTTCCCAGTCTGTAAACCTGAAGAACAAATTAGAGGCATTGAGAGTAAAGGTAGAAGTTACCATATATCCCGGAGCAGGTCATGGTTGGTTTGACGAAAACATCGTAGACACCTATGCAAAAACAGTGAAGTTCATACGGCAAAACGTGCAATAATGAACAATCTCGAATTTCGCTATGGATTTTTTGACAGCTTGGAGAATCAGGTTCTCTATGCTATCTTGCGCTTAAGAAGCGAGGTTTTTGTGGTGGAACAAAACTGCGTTTTCCTGGATATGGACGATAAGGATCAGCAAAGTCACCACGTTATGGGATGGGCACATGAGCAACTTGCTGCATACGCCCGGATCGTACCTGCCGGAGTATCTTACGATTACGCTTCCATTGGACGCGTTGTTACCTCACCCTTATTCAGGGGAACAGGAATGGGACGGCAGCTTCTTGAAAAATCGATCCAGTATTGCTATGACTTACACGGTGTTAAGCCGATCAAGATCGGCGGGCAGTTATATCTTCAACAATTCTATGAATCCTTTGGGTTTAAAAAAACAAGCGAGGTGTATCTCGAAGATGGGATAGAGCATATAGAAATGATGTTACCGTGAGGTGAAGCGGACTTTGGTATAATTACTGCAATGTAGTCGCGCGTAATCACCTGTAAACCTTAAAGGCACTCATCGCCTGTTGTTTTTTGCCCGATTACCACAATCATTCTATTCAATATTCATATTAACCGGCCATAGCCGCTTGCCATTGCATTCGATCACATCCGCGGTAAAATCTACCTGGGAGGCAACCTTTGCCCCACGGATGCCGACTAAACAATGAATATTAATAAGTCTGATGAAACAAATTACAACGCTGTTCACTCTTAGTTTATTGTTGCTAGCAGGTTGCGACAAGTCGCCTACTGTAGCTCCCCCGGTAAAAGAGAGTGATTATGAACTTGTGTGGGCCGAAGAATTTAACTACACCGGCCTGCCAAATACCAATAATTGGGACTATGAAACCGGGAGAGTCCGCAATAACGAAGAACAATACTATAAGGCGTCAAACCTGGAGAACAGCCGGGTGGAGAATGGCTACCTGAACATTACTGCAACTTACGACAAAAACCGCGCGGAGCCCATCACATCGGCCAGTTTGATCACTAAAGGAAAGGTCGAATTTCTCCACGGAAGAATTGAAGCAAGAGCTAAGATGCCCTCTGGGAAAGGTGCATGGCCGGCGGTTTGGACACTTGGGATAAACCGTGAAACTGTTGGGTGGCCAGCTTGTGGTGAAATTGATATTGTTGAATGGCTTGGACACATCCCAGCCTACGTTTTTGGCAGCCTCCACAAGGGAGACCACCAAAACAAAGATGCTCCAATGATTAGTCCATACCAGGCCAACACGGATGTAACCGCCGGCTTTCACAATTATGCGATTGAATGGGAAAGCGATGCCATCCGGTTCTTTTTTGATGGAGTGAATTATGTTACTTATACCCCCTCGCAAATGACGCCGGCTGAATGGGAGCAGTTCTCAAAACCGCATTACTTGCTGCTGAACCTCGCCATGGGTGGTAAAAGCGGAGGTACTATTGACTACGCCAGCTTTCCACTGGTATACCAAATTGACTATGTACGTTATTACAAAAAAGCGAAGTGAGGATTTTCTACCAGATCATAGTATTGACGCTGCTATAACGCCGATCCGAATTAACTTAATACAGGTATGAGATCGATCTTGCTGATTTGCAGCTTATTTCTGTTTGGCTGCAAAAAGGCTGACGATACAATTGATACAGCACTGCCGCGGCCAACGCCAATCATCGACCACGGAATATTTGAAAGGCAAGGTCATCGTGGTTGTGGCGGATTGATGCCGGAAAATACAATACCGGCAATGATTAAAGCAGTGGAGCTTGGTGTAACAAACATCGAAATGGATCTTGCCATCACAAAGGATAACAAAGTGATTGTCTCTCACGATCCCTTTTTCAACCAACATATTTCTACCAAGCCAAACGGGGATCCGGTTACCGCGGCAGAACAGTATTCACATAAGATGTACCAGATGACTTACGACGAAGTGAAGACTTATGACGTAGGCTCAAGGTACCTGGTATCGTACCCGCAGCAACAAAAAATTGCGGCGCCTGTACCATTATTAGCAGACCTGATTGATGAAGTTGAGAAGTATTGCATTCAAAAGAACCTCCCGCAGATTAAATACAATGTCGAGATCAAATCAAACCCGGTAACCGAGTATGTTTATTATCCTTCGGTAAAGGATTATGTAGAGCTGTTGATGGATGTGGTACGCACGAAAAACATCGAGGCAAGGCTAAATGTTTCATCATTCGATTTACGTGCGCTCCGGTACATACATACAAACTACCCAACAATCTCGACTACCCTGCTTTCCAACAACATGTTGAACATGGAAACTGAGGTGAGTTCATTAGGTTACTACCCGCAATATTATGGCGTAAACTATAGCACGATAACTCCTTTATTGGTCACTAAGGCGCATTCGCTGGGGATGAAAGTAATTGCTTTTACGGTAGACACTAAAGCTTCAATAGCGGCCCTGAAGTCGGCAGGAGTAAATGGGATCATCTCAAATTATCCCAACCTCTTTTAGCACCCGGTAAGTTAATAAAGTCTTGATGGTAAACTCCTTTTTGGATGCTTCGGTGAAAATATCCGGGGCACTTTTTTCTTTTTGGGCCATTTTTCATTTAGTATTCACATTTGGTTTTTTGACCTTATTTTTGCGCTCCCGGCAATTATCGGGATAAAACATTTAAACGACTGCCATGAGCGTATTACTGAACAAAAACTCTAAAGTCATTGTACAGGGATTTACCGGTACAGAGGGGTCCTTTCATGCTTCCCAGATGATCGAATATGGCACCCAGCTTGTGGGCGGGGTTACACCTGGAAAAGGCGGAAGTACGCATCTCGACAGGCCCGTATTTAACACGGTAGCTGATGCTGTAGCTAAAACCGGGGCTGATGTAAGTATCATTTTTGTACCACCTGCTTTTGCTGCAGACGCGATCATGGAGGCTGCTGATGCAGGTATTGCACTGGTTGTTTGTATCACTGAAGGTATCCCGGTACAGGACATGGTTAAGGTAAAAAATTACCTGATCGGCAAAGAAACGAGGTTGATAGGCCCGAACTGTCCGGGAGTAATCACTGCCGACGAAGCAAAGGTGGGCATTATGCCCGGCTTTATCTTCAAACCCGGCCGTATTGGTATCGTCTCCAAATCAGGTACACTCACTTATGAGGCAGCCGACCAAACCGTAAAGGCCGGGCTTGGTATAAGCACCGCTATTGGCATTGGTGGCGATCCTATAATTGGCACCACAACAAAAGAAGCAGTGGAACTGTTGATGAACGATCCTGAAACAGATGGGATCATTATGATCGGGGAAATTGGTGGTGGAATGGAAGCAGAAGCGGCAAACTGGATAAAAGCAAATGGAAGCAAAAAACCAGTTGTTGGTTTTATCGCCGGTCAAACAGCACCTCCGGGCCGTCGGATGGGCCATGCGGGGGCGATCATCGGCGGGGCTGATGACACTGCTGCGGCAAAAATGAAGATCATGCGCGAATGCGGAATTCACGTTGTTGACAGCCCGGCGGATATTGGAAAAACAATGGCGGAAGCAGTTAAATAAGCACTGCTCATCAAAAGAATACACAAACCCGGCTAACCAGCCGGGTTTTCACGTAATGCCTTTTTTCATTTTCTTTTACCCTGCCCGTCAGCCCTACAGAAAGTTTTTGTAACATACCTTCAGATAGCTGAATGCAAATTCAAGCCCTTTTTGCGAATGCAACCTCTACGGTTTTCAGGTAAGTGTTCAGCTGCTGCCGGAAATCACCTTTACTATCGAAATGTCAATGGAGAGTTTAGTTGCGCCCCTATCTAATCGGCCAATGGCTACCGATTGTGATTACCTGGTCGTAGGCCAGGGCATTTGTGGAACCCTGCTGAGCTGGAACCTTCAGAGAGCTGGAAAACAAGTGGTGGTGATCGACGAGAGTGAACCGTATACCGCTTCGAAAGTAGCAAGTGGGGTCGTCAACCCTGTTACGGGGAGGAGGATCGTGAGAACATGGCGAATAGAGGAATTACTCCCTTTTGCTTTTGAAACCTATACTGCACTGGAAAAGGAACTTAACACGAGCCTGGTCACACAATGCAATATCCTCGACTTTTATAGCAGTGTTCAAATGAAGGAAGCATTTGAGCAACGGCTACCTGAAGAAACGGACTACCTGCACATTCCTGCTGATCAGTCGCAACTAAAAACCCTGTTCAATTTTCATTTTGGTGTTGGCGGGATTAGTCCCTGTTTGCTGGTTGACCTAAATGAATTAATTGCCAAGTGGCGGAAAGTGTTAAGGCAAACCAACACCCTCCTGGAAGAACAGTTCGAATGGGAGAAGTGTTCCATTGAAAGTAACCATGTACAATACAAACAGGTTAGGGCAAAAGCTAT
>JASLBT010000077.1 GCA_030146445.1 Segetibacter sp.
ATGCTTTCCAAAAGTATTTTCGTGGCGAGCTCCCCCATTTCCCTGAGGGGTTGCCTGATGTGCGTAAGTGGGGCGTAGAAAAGTTCCGAAGCATCGGACTCATCAAAAGATACGATTGCCACGTCCTCAGGTACGCGAACAGGGGACGTATTCAGGTATTTAAGTCCGAAAGAAGAGATGGTATTCGATGCAAATAGTATCGCGTCAACAGGTTCGGGCAAATGTAACAAGTCATCCAGGGCAAGCTGAACGTCCTCCTTCGTGGTATAAATGCCTACGCTTTTGATCCACTCTTCTTTTACCCCGATACCTTTACCGGTCAGCGCAGAAATGTATCCCCTCGTCCGTTCCTGTAGATGGTACAACGGGGTATCGTAAGTAATAATGCCAATACGTTCACAACCATTCTCCAGCAGGTGATTAACAGCCGTCAATGACGCCTTATGGTTATCGATTCCCACATAGCTTGCAGCTACATCGGGGTAATACCTGTCAATCATCACAAAAGGAACTTCGTTTTTCTGTAAATACGCTATCTCGCTTTCTGAATTTTCGGTGGGTGATATAATGAAGCCGTCGACCTGGTGATTCAAAAGTATGTTAATGAGTTTAGTGGAACGCACGGTGTTTTCATCCGAACTTCCAAACAGCACGGTATAATTGCTGCGTTCTGCTGCGTCTTCGATAATTCGGGCCAGGCTGGCAGAAAATGCATTAGCGATATCTGCGACAATCAAGCCGATCGTAAATGTCTTGTTTGTTTTAAGGCTGCGGGCGATGTGATTAATGCGATAGTTGAGTTCCAGTGCCGTCTCCCTGATCTTCTGCGACACCGCTTTCCCGATTCTTCCTTCCTTCTGGTTGTTGAGCACATAGGAGACCAGGGCCGTAGAAACACCTACACGCTCTGCAATATCCCTTAGCGAAGTTTTTTTCTTCATCAGCGACAATCTTCAGATCAGGTTAAATTATTAACAAATCTACTGGTTTAAAAACATACTCCTGGTGCCGCTGGTAAGTGCTTGATAGTTCAGCAATTGTGACGGGTAAAAGTTGGGGTTATCCCTTGATTGCAGAAAAGCCGGGGTTTGAATTGGCATACTTTTCGATAAAGTTTAATCGTTTAAACAAGTTCTTGTAACTTTGTGTACGCATTTTATTGAATTAAAACTTAGGATTATGGTTACCAACATCACAGCAGGAGTAATTGGCTGTAGTATGAAAGAGGAATTTTTTGCAACCTCTGTTCACAACGAAGTAGAAAGATTTCATTGGAAAAAGGTGCTTGCCGGTAAGCCCGGAGCGACTCACCTGCAACAGACTTTTCCCGGAACCGAGGTAGTTGACAATGTTCAGGCGATTGTTAATGACAACGATATATCGCTGGTTTTTGTATCGGCCGACCATCTCCGGGAGGTTCCTGGCGTTCTTGAAGCTGGAAAAGCTGTTAGGATCATCTGAGAACGCATTTTAAACGACATAACACTGGAGGCCCCCCGGGTGAACCGCGCGGGAAGTTCAGCATCACTGATTTTTACAACTATACGATTGCCTGCTATGTATTGCGTAGCAGGCATTTTTTATACCTGGCAGCAAAGGCCAGGGGTTTAAACTTTTTTTATGAACATCGCATTACCATTCAGTTACCGCGTAAACAGAATAGCGGTAAGTGTATTTTTCTTTATTGCCGGTCTGACTTTTTCTACCTGGGCAAGCCGTATCCCCGATCTAAAGAACAGCCTTGGATTAAGCGATGCGGGCCTCGGGGTAGTATTATTTGCTTTACCCGTCGGCCAGATGATAAGTTTGCCTCTATCAGCCTGGTTAATTTCACGATTCAGTAGCCGAAATGTGGTTATTGCAGCGGCTTTGCTTTATCCATCCACGCTGATATTACTGGGTTACTCCACTGCCACCTGGCAACTGGTAGTCGGCTTGTTTCTATTTGGGTTATGGGCAAATCTCATGAATATCGCGATGAATACACAGGCGGTTGGGGTAGAAAAGTTATACGGCCGTTCAATAATGGCTTCATTTCACGGGCTATGGAGCCTTGCCGGATTTACGGGCGCACTGGTAGGCACTTTCTTTATTTCTAACGGCGTGAGCCCACTTGTGCACTTTATTATTATTGCAACCGCAAGTGCGCTAATGGTGTTTACGGCTTTTAAATATGCACTTCCGGCTGATGAAGAAGATGGACCTTCCGGTGGCTTATTTACGAAACCCGACAAACAAATACTGCTGTTGGGTGTGATAGCTTTTTGCTGTATGCTGTGCGAAGGTGCAATGGCAGACTGGAGTGGAGTGTACTTTGAAAAAGTTGTGAACGCCCCTGTTTCGCTTATAACCGTTGGCTACGTAGCATTTACCTGTACCATGGCAACCGGGAGGTTTATCGGAGATTGGCTGGTTACCAGATTTAATGTTAAACGGATGTTGCAAACCAGCGGGATCATGATTGCAGGCGGTTTGCTGATCGCAATACTGCTGCCCGATATTCTAACAGCAACGATCGGCTTTTTGATGGTTGGGTTTGGTGTTTCATCGGTGGTACCCATCGTATATGGGCTTGCCTCAAAAAGCGAAACCATGTCTACAAGTGCTGCCCTTGCGGCCGTTTCGTCAATTAGTTTTCTCGGGTTCTTACTCGGCCCGCCATTAATTGGATTTATCTCGCAATTATCAGGTCTGCAGGTTGCGTTTTCGGTAATTGCGTTGATGGGTTTCGGTACGACCCTGCTTGCCTCACGAATTAAAAGTTAATTATTCCTGTACCCAAATTTTTATCACATGAACACATCATATAAAAAGACAAAAGCCGTCCATACCTTCTCGGGCTATTACCCCCCGGGTGGTTTCATTGCAATGCCGTCGGTAGACAAGCAGCCTGCATACAGCAACAAAACAAGAGACGGTGGATATATCGCCTGGCCCGAACGGCTTAATCCCATGATGGTAGCAAGCGATTTGCCGCCTTCAGTATCGCCCGCACTAAAGCGGGCCTGAGCCTTAAAATTGAAAAGGTGTGGTAAACAAAGACTGTTTGCCACACCTTTTTTTATAATTACCGCTCAAAGTATTCCGGCATTGTGGCGGCCTTGAGCGAAGACCGGTGTGACCTTTCTTCCCGGTGTTGCGTTAACGGTGAAATGTGGCCACAAGCGCGTACTGCTTAAAATTCTCGTTAGCGTAATCACTTTAAAAACAACTGCTGATTAACTTTTGAAGGAGATCAGCGCTGAACAATGATTTTCTTTATCCATACCCCGGCAGATGAGACAATCTTTAGAAAGTACATATCGGACGGCTGATTTTGAAGGTTAAAT
>JASLBT010000094.1 GCA_030146445.1 Segetibacter sp.
CTGCTTTACGGTGATATTATTTGATATGGCATATTCCACGCACCTGCGCAGATCCCATTTCTCCTGCCCGAAAGCCGAGGTAAAAACCAAGCTAAGTATTAGGGTGAGAAGTAGGTGGATCATGATACAAAAAATAATATAAATCGTTTCTTACAACAGAATTATCGGTTAACCGGAAGAAAGAACCCTAATTCTCGGTGCTTTCTTGTGATTCTCAGCGCCTCCACCTATGCTAGTTTTCCGAATGCCTGGTGAAGGTCTCCGATGATATAATCAGGTTCTTCCAAACCTACGTACAATCTTATCATTCTATGAGCAGGATCCGATGGGTCGAATGCAGCCGCCGGCTTACCCGCACACCCGGGAATTATCAACGACTCGTATCCTCCCCAGCTTACAGCCATCAACACGTGCTTTAACGATTCGCAAAAAGTTTCAACATCTTCTAACTTTTCTGTTTGCATCACAAATGTTAACAGCCCCCCTGCCTTTTTCATTTGTTTTCTGGCAAGCTCAAACTGGTCAAACGACTCATCGAGCGGAAAAAGTACGCGCTCCACCATGGGATGCGCTTTAAGGTATCTAACTACTTTTTCAGTAGATGCCGAGATACGCTCCAGGCGAACACTCAGTGTCCGCAAGCCCCTCAACAGCAACCAGGCATTAAACGGCTGAATACCGCTTCCAACGTTCATGTACTCACTGTTGAATATTCTTTCTATCATCTGCCGGCTTCCGCTCAACACTCCCGCAACCACGTCGCTGTGACCACTAATATACTTGGTAGCCGACTGAATGGCAAGGTCGATCCCAAGTACAATTGGTTGCTGGTATAACGGCGTACAATAACTATTGTCGCAGATCGTAATTATTCCATGCTCTTTTGCCAGCGTAGCCACGGCAGCGAGGTCCTGGATCGCGTACTCCCAACTATTTGGGGTCTCCAGGTAAATAACGGTGGTTTCCGGGCGGATTGCAGCCTCGAAATTTTCTACGAGCCTGCCATCCACATAGGTGGTAGCCACATTAAACCGGGGAAGTATATCGTTAAACATACGTTGGGCCCACGTATACGGCTTGTGAACGGAAACGATGTGATCGCCCGCCTTCACATTGGCGAGTACAGCAGCGAAAATAGCAGCCGCTCCGCTGTTGAATACAAGACAGTCCTCTGCCGCGTCCAGTGCTGCTAGCTTTTTCCGGAGCATGTCAACCGTCGGGTTTAAGCCCCTGCTGTAGAGGTATGTCGAGTACTCATCAGCAAAAGCCTTGCGCATATCGGCGACCGTGTTAAAGGCAAAATTGCTGGTTTGAATGATCGGCGGCGCTATGGCGTTGAAGTACTGATAGCGTTCTTCTGCGAATTCGTTTAAAATAAAGGAGGTTTCCATAAGGTGCTATTGCAGTTTTTTCTTTGCCAGGAAGCCACTTACAAAATAGATAACCAGGAAAACAGCCAGCACACTGGTTGCAGTAAGGGCAGTAGCCGGGGAGTCGATGGCAATACTAATGGCAACAAATATATAAGCCGAAATAAAAATAAGCGGCAGTAAGGGATACAACTTCATTTTATAGATTTCCGGATCACCCTCCTGCAATGGCGTTCGTTTTCTTAATATAAAAATGGTAGCTGCCGAAAAGGCCATACCAATACAATCCAGAAAGATCGTGAAGCTGAGAATCTCATCAAATTCCTTCGCGAAGAAAACAATAAGCACGCAGATTGCCGCAAACACCGACAACGAAGTTGTAAGTACATTAGTGCGCGGGTTTTTTTCGCCGAAGGCTCTTGGCAAAACCCGGTCTTCACTCATCGCATACATCACCCGCGGGTTACTCATCAACAGCACGTTCACATAAGCCAATACCGATAAAAACAGTAGTACCGATAGAATTTGTCCCGCCGCATTTCCGAAAACATGCGACGCCATAATCGCGGCGATACCTTTCGCATTTTTTAATTCATTAAAGCCAATCACCTTTACATACGCGTAATTAATGGTCAGGTACAAAGCAATGATTACAAAAATACCGATGAAAATACCGCGTGGAATGTTCCGGTTAGGATGGCTGACATCACCACCGAAATTGATTGTCTGCTGGTAACCACCATAAGTAAACGAAACAGCAACCAGCCCAATACCAAATGCTTTCAGGTACTCCGAAAGGGTCGTTTCCGATTGCAGGACTTCAGGGGTTAAATCACGACCGCCCGATACAAAGAACAAGGGAAAAATCAGCAGAAGGATCATTGCAATTTTGATGATCGTCAGTACGCTTTGTGTTTTTGCACTCATCCTCAGGCCGAGCAGGTTTACCCCGTAGAAAACCAGGATCGATAATATCGCAATTACGATTTGTACCGTTTGCACATGGTCTGAAGCCGGCATAATCACCCTGGTGATGTACTCTGCCCCGATCAGTGCAACTCCGGCGAGCGAAGCAGCATTCGACACGAGGATGATACAGTTAACGGCAAATGCCACCGATGGGTGATAGCAGTAGGAGAAAATTTTGTAGTAAGCGCCGGTCACCGGAAGCCTTGATCCGATTTCTGCGTAGGTCAATGCACCGCATAATGCAACGAGTCCGCCAGCGAGCCAAACAAAAAAGAACATAAACGGCGAAGGAACTGCATTTGCTACGTTTGCAGGTGTCCTGAATATCCCCATCCCGATCACCAGGCTCACGACGATCATCGTGAAGTCGAAAAGGTTGAGTTTTGTTTTTTTCGCTGTCATTGTACATCAACACTTTACTTGTTTCGGTTAATACGGGCAAACAAGCTGGAAGATAAGCGCATTCGTGCTAACAGGTTAAAACTTGCTCTTGATATATGTTACGAGTGAAGGGTCTTTCATGTCTTCCATGTCGCTAAGCTCGATTTCAAGGGCCTTAGTGCTTAATTGGATTTCAAGTAACGACATTAGTAGCGATGCGGTAAACGATAACATGGCCATTCCAAAAAGCATGTGGGCGCCCGTCATCTTGTCCAGGTAAATGCAATACATACATACGATGCAACATATAAAGCTGGTAACACCCAGCGCCTGCATGTTCTTTATCAACCGCAACCGGTATTTAAGGTTCCTGATTTGGCCATGTATCATCAGTTTCCTCTCGCTTCGCTGGTATTCGGTGTGAAGCGCCCTTACTCGGCTGGCAAGGGCCAGAAACCGGTTGGTATATGCCAGCATGATCAGGCTGATCGCGGGAAAAAGCAGTGCAGGTGTGTTGATGGTGATGTCCATTCGGGCAAATTACAAATAAAAGATAGCCATCACTACTGTAATGATGGCTATTCGGTGGTGGGTCTTATGTTTTCCGCTATTTCGGCTGTGAGAAGTTGATGGGTACATTCAGCTTAATACTAAAGTTTCGACCCATGTTGAACACACCCTGGCGCCCTGTTACATTATTTACCGCAGCATACTTTAGCCTGCTTAAGTGACTTTGGTAAGCCACATCGGCAATATTATTTGCGGTAAAATAAATATTGAGAACAGGTTTTCCCTTGCTCACGACCTTTGTACCAAAACCAGCATTAAACAAGCTATAACCTGGCGTAGTTGTTTCTGTATTATAGCCCGTGAATGCATGGTTTTGGCTGAACGTATTATCGAGTTCTGCAATGATATAGAAGTCTCTAAACACCTTTCCCTTCTTCAGCAGGTCAACCTTTATTTCGTTGAGTAATCTTGGCGCAGGAATAAAAGGTAGGTTATCGCTTCCATCCTGCGTCTCCCTGAGTTTTCCACGAACATAAGAGAATGAATTTTCGATATGGAGCCAGTCTAATGGATGCGGATGTATGTCGAAGTTTAATTCAGCGCCATACAAAGCCGCATTGTGTTGATTAAACCTAAAGGCCATGAACTGCTCGTTACCATCGTCGATAATCGAGTCCTGGCCGTTTCGTGATACAAGTTTACGGTAGTAGATGAAATTACGAACAGCGTTATAAAAGACATTTGCCGAAAGCGATACGTGTTCAGAATTGATGTCGAGGCCTCCATCCACCTGGAAACTTGTTTCAGACTTCAGGTTCTGTTCGCCGTATTCGAACCGGTTTGTTCCTTCATGCGCGCCATTACTGGCAAGCTCAGGAATACTTGGCGCACGAAAACCTCTTGCCAGGTTGAACTTTAAGGTTACGTTTTCACTGGCTTCATAACTCAGTCCTGCACTTCCCGAGAAATTCGAAAAACTTTTGGTGAACGGATTGAATTTCTGCACACCACCATCGTTGAATGCCTTTGAATTCAAGGCCCGGTTGTCGTATCTTATTCCACCACTCAACGTAAGTTGTTTGAAACGCTTTTGCTCAAATAGAAACACTCCCGCGTCAAAAAGGTCGTATTCGGGAATCAATGTTTCCGCGCCTTTATTCCTGCTGGACTGCTGCATACCATTAACCCCGATCGTGGTTCGCCAGTTGTTCCGCTCACCGAGATGATATTGGACGTTGTAGTTGATGGTCCGAAGATCGAAAAACAACTCTTTTTCCGTTGGATCAAGTATGTTCCCAAACTCCTGCCGCTGGTTACGCTGAAGGCCGACTGTTGCGGTAACACGGTCGGCGCCAAGGTTAAAGCTATTTTCTGAAACAAGCTTAAAATGCTGCACACGTTGATTTGGCACAAATGGATCAGAAGTCGTAAAGTCACTACCCGATGCGACCCGGGTCTCTTCGGCGCCGTTTTCTGCCACTAATTTTAGAAACCTGCCGGTTGCGCTATCCCGCTCGCCCTCAATTAACCCAACGTGCTGGTCATAGTTTGTAAGATAAAGGTGCGTGAACCCCCAGTGTTTGTTTACACCAATATAAGCACCGAAGTTCTTTTCATTAAATTTTGAGTTGAAAACATAGCCATCGTATTTGTTGCGGTAGTCTCCGGCAGCCTTGTAAGACCCGTAGGCTCCCCAGATAAAACCATTTGAATTTCCGGCTATGTCGGCATGTAGACCCCTTTGGCGGTTATTGGTCTGGTAGGCAGAAAAGATATTGCCCCTAATTGTTCCTTCGGCAACAGGTACCATCGAAATAAAGTTGACCACTCCGGCAAGCGCGTCACTTCCATACATGAGGGAAGCCGGCCCTTTTAAGATTTCTGCTTTGGTCACATTGTACTCGTCTACTTCTACTCCATGTTCATCGCCCCACTGCTGACCTTCCTGCCGGATACCATCATTTACGACTACCACGCGGTTGTAGCCCAGCCCGCGAATGAACGGCTTTGATATCGCTGGGCCGGTTGAAACCTGTGCGACCCCCGGTGCTTTTGAGATTGCATCAATCAGGTTGGTGGAGGCTCCTCTTAGAAGATCCTCTCTCCTTAAAATGCTTACGGGTATTGGCGTACGGCGTACCGAAGTTGCTGCAGAGACACCGGTTACGGTAACCGCATTTTCCTCAACAAAGGAAGGGTTGAGGGCAAAATCTTTGGTGACATTTCCCTGCAGGCTGACGGTTTCGAGGATTGATGAAAACCCGAGATAACTAACTTCCATGAGGTAGCTACCCGCAGGAATGTTTTTGAGGCCGTAAACTCCTTCAGCGTTAGTCGTACTGCCGATACGCAAATCAGGAAAATAAATCGAAGCGGATGGCAATGGTTCACCCGTTCTGGCATCAGTGACTTTTCCGGTGAGGTTCACGCGTACGCTACGGCGCGATGCGGGAGTACCGGCATCTTGTGAATAGACGGGATACGTAGAGAGTATTAAAAATAACACGAAGACAAAAAGCGAAGCTTTTTTCATTTTTACTGGTTTTAATGAGATACACACAAGCTACTGCAGATGACAGACGCTTATAATAAGGGGCAAACAAGCATTAGCAGCTCGCTGGCGGGCCTCTTAAATCGGTGTACCAGTAAAAAGTGGTGGGGAATGTTAATTGAGGAAAGCTTCTAACGGCAGAAAAGACCTGCGGAAAAGGAATGCAGGCACCGATTGAACTGTATAAATAAACAGACTCAGATACAAGATTATCGCACTTGCAGTTTAACCCTGCAACGCTCACGTGATCGGCATGACATTGACCGATGTCAATGGTACTGTCCTGATGGGAAGCAACCAGGTCGTGCATTGTTTTCTTCGGCGTGATGCCGCAAGCAAAAACGATCAGCAGAATAACTGCAGCTATAGACCTTATGGTTCGATTTCTTTTCAATGCGATGTTAGCTGTACTTTCCGGAGTTTGATTAAAACTATGGCTTACGACCAGTAAAGTGATCAGGCTGAAGAGTGCGACGCAACAGGAGTAACATCAAACAATCCCAAGCCGGGAACATAAAAAAAACCATATGGAAGCGGAGGTATAAAATTAAGCAGGAAAAAAGGAATTTAAACGTTGTTGCAAAAAATTAAATTAATAAGCAGGCGGCAATGACGCGGCCGGGCACAAAAAACCCCGCTGATCACGGGGTTCGTTGAATGCTATCACTACAGGTTTTCGATA
>JASLBT010000162.1 GCA_030146445.1 Segetibacter sp.
AATCGGAGGTCATCGGGTTCGGCTCCTTACCTGATAATTGGAACTCATTGGAAAATGGAATAACGGGATCAGACGCGCTGTTATAGCGTTTGGTGAAGACCAATGTAGTGGGGTTTACCGACAATCACACCGCGTTTTCGTAAACAACCAACCTGATAATGCGGATCGAGGCGACCGGCGATGCTTATACAACAAGACCGGTTTAAATGAAGCTTTAGCTTTAGATATTCATTTTACATTTAAGTATTACCTAAAAGATTATACCTGCTTCTATTATTAGCTACCGGATTTTCTATGCATGGTATGATTTGTTACATTCCGTGGCCTAGCGAATAATTATCTGCCACCTGCCGGTTACGACCTTCGGGAAGCAACTGAAAACCTGAAAAAGGCGAGGTTAAAAATTACCCCCTCAAAATAGTTCAAATAAGATTTCTCCAAATCGGCCTGTAATCAAGTTTGGTGTTGCTGAAAGTTCCTGATTGACGAAAGTCTTTTGAAGATTTGACGATACCCATTAACACAGTTCATAGTGCATTAAGGGTGTTGCCTACGAAGTTTTCACCTGGAAATGTCGGAAGGTTCGCTGTAGCAAGTCTCAATACCGAAGTCTTAAGGGCAAATAACATCGACATCTGCAAACGGGCGTGCTTCGCACTGTCTTGACCCTATTTGAACCAACCCAAAACCTGTTTCAGGCAATAAAGCGCCCATTCGGGGAGAGAGCTGTTTGAATTACATCCTCCATGACCTACATTGGCAGCCATCACAAAGGATAAAGCATGAGCAAGTCGAGTGTACTGTTTCTGGTTTGGCTTTCATTGCTATTTACTCAGGTTTCTTTAGCACAGCTCCAGCCATATATCTACGGTGACGTGATACTGAAAAACCGTGAAACAATTACGGGTTTGATCAGGTGGGGGCAGGGGCAGGTATTTTGGACAGATGTTTTAAATGTAGCGAAACCTGGCAAAGACAAATTGGCTTATTTAAGTCACGAACAAATTAATCGTTTAAGTGACAACGAAGAGTCCAAAGAGATTGACTGGACATTTATGAGTTTGTGGCAGGATAAAGTGCCGAAACGAAAAGTTGAAGTGTTGTGCCGGTTTGGCGACATAGGAAACATTCATTTTACCGGTACAGACAAAGCACAGGTGCATTTAAAGAATGGTACTAAGTTAAGGGTTGAAACCGGTCCGGGTTCGGGCTTTCTGGGTAAGAGTCTGGCTGTTTATGCCGGAGCCAGGTCAAAAGTTATAAAACGGGAAGAAATAAGCTGGGTGAGATTTAAAGAGTGTCCGGTGAATACTGCCTACCGGCCAGGAAAGTTGTTGTACGGAACTGTTATTACTACACACGGTCCGTTTACCGGATTTGTTCAATGGGACGATCGATACCTTACTGCTGACAAGATAAGTGGAATGAAGCAGGATGGTAAATTCGCCAGCTATTCTTTTAAGGACATCAATTTGATAGAAAAAAGAGGAAATTTTGCCTTTTTAAAACTTAAGTCAGGACAAGGGGTGCTTTTAAGTGAAACAAACGATGGTACCTCTTTTAAACGTAGCGTGTTAGTGGCACATCCTACATATGGCAAAAGAAAAGTGGAATGGAAGGCATTCAAGTCGTTTGAAGTAAGGGATAAGCAACCTTACCCAAACGCGGCATACAGTACCTATACCTCTCCACGCCGCATATACGCAGCTGTTAAAACAAAGGACAACAAAGTGTATAAAGGCAACTGTACATTTGACCTTGACGAAGAATGGACTATAGAAATGCTGGAAGGAAGAAAGGATGGGATTCACTATCAAGTTCCTTTTCACAATATCAGCAGTATTGTTCCTTACAAAACCTGGTATTCCTTAGTTACATTCAGGGATAACAGTACGTTCCTAATGGGATGGGAGAACGACGTTAGCGACAAAAACTGGGGTACGATTATCTGGTCAGCTAACCGGCAATACCGGTATTTTCCATGGGAACAAATTAGCAGTATTACTTTCAGACCGTAGGTGGCAGGTTTACTTGACCTGCTGCAATAGTCGGATACAAATGAGTAATGATTACCAATAAATGACCTGGCAAGTGGAATTCTTCTATGCGACTGCTTTGTTTTGGATTGTTGCCGTTATCTTCCTCCTTTGGGTGGGTAACCGGCAAATACATCGTTTACTTGACAGGAAGACATCGTGGTTAAAACATACCACCAGGCGATTTTTTATTCAGATGTTGTTAAGCACTGTTTATTCACTGTTGTGTATCAACTTCACCTATTATTTCTTTAAGTCAGGCACCAGTGTTCCTCCCAAAATAGAGCAAATGATGGTTGTAAATGTTTATGGCCTGTTGTTCATAATACCCGTTCTTGCCACAAACTTTGGGATTTACTTTATGATGCAGTGGAAAAAATCACAGATGCATACCAATCAGTTGATCGAAGATAATCTACGTACCCAGCTCGACTCCCTGCGAATGCAGTTAGATCCGCATTTTCTGTTTAATAACTTAAACGTTCTTTCCAGCTTAATAACAAAAGATCCGGAACAGGCTCAGGACTTCTTAAACAAGTTTGCCGACGTATACAGGTATGTATTGCAATACAAAATGGAAGAACTTGTACCGCTCAGTACCGAGATTGCCTTTGTAGAGGCTTACTTTCACTTATTACAAAAAAGGTTTGGCGAAGGTTTGACCAGTGAGATCTCCATCGCGACTTCAGAAGCCAACGCCTATTGTGTACCTCCCTTATCGCTTCAGATGCTGATCGAAAATGCGGTTAAGCACAATATCGTCTCGAAGGAGAAACCATTGCACATCCTGGTATTTACAGATGAACAATTTATCGCGGTCAAAAACACTTATCAGCCTGCCGATAAAATTTTAATCACCCCTTCGAAAACCGGATTGGCAAATATCCGCAGGCGCTACCAGCATCTTTCGGACGACCCGATAGAAATTACCTGTAATGAAGCGTTCTTTCAGGTTAAATTGCCATTGCTTCAAATGGAAGAGTAAAAGACCCATTCAATGAACGTATTAATAATTGAAGATGAGGAACCAGCAGCAGACATGCTGGTGGCTATGCTAAAAAAGTATGATGAGGAGATAAACGTTCTGGCTATTCTTGCCTCTGTTGAAGCTGGGGTTAAGTGGTTGCTGGAAAATACACCGCCAAACCTGATAATGCTGGATATTCACCTCTCCGATGGTTTATGTTTTGAAATTTTTAAACGGGTAAGCATTAAGTGCCCGGTTATCTTCTGTACCGCTTACGATCAGTATGCCCTTAATGCATTTCAGGTTAATAGCATCGACTACCTGCTAAAGCCTTTAAAATACGAGAAACTCGAAAACAGCCTGCAAAAAATGAAAGACATCCAGGCTCAAATAAAGTTAAGTGTAAATGATGACCAGATCAATGACATTATAAAGAGGATAAACAATAACCGCCAAACCTTTAAAACGAGGTTTATGGTAAGGCTAGGCACGAAAATAAAGGCCATTAAAAGCGATGAGATCGCCTATTTTCATGCAAAAAATAAGCTCACGTTACTGGTAACTAAGGAGGGCAAAAATTTCCCGCTCGATTATACCCTCGACGAGTTAATGGAACTGCTCGACCCGGTTGTGTTTTTTCATGTAAATCGCAGTTTGATCATTCATATTGACGCTGCTAAAGAGATTCATCCATATTTTAAAGGACGTTTAAAGCTGGTATTATCACCTCCCCTGGATGAAGAAATTGTGATCAGTAGCCAGAAAACCCCGCTCTTTAAGGCCTGGCTCGATCATTAATGATTGATTTCCTCCCTCTCTTTTTCCTGAGGCCAGCCGTACAATGGGCTTCACAATAACTCGTGTTGGAGTGAACCCCGATGACCGTTGCTATGGGGTCGCACCGTGTGGCTCCGCATCAGGTGGGGCATAGGTACCCGACGGTCAACAATTATGTTAAAGTTCGCACCCAAACCGCAATCCTAAACATTGAACAACTCATGTCAATGTATCG
>JASLBT010000180.1 GCA_030146445.1 Segetibacter sp.
GCCGGATGGGGCTGAGCGTGCAGCAAAACTAAAAATCGGGAACGTGGTAACTGCAACCATTCAAAACATTACCAGCAAATTCCTGCAGATCGAAATTGACGGAGTGAGTTATAAAATTCCTTTACTGGATTAAATACAGCTTTGATGCAGTGACCGCAAAGGCAGTTTCCCTGCATCTCATTGCTGCTTAATAATTACCGGGAGTCTTCCCGGTTTTTTTATTATAACACGTCAGGTTCCTTTCACCGGTTCTTAAAATCACCCGGCTCACAGCCCTTGCATTACCGCGTATGAGCAGGACCGTAAAGTATTTGTCCTGCACGTGTTCCGTTATGTACGCCATTGTCAACAGTAAGGGCTCCATTTACCAAAACATATTTAAAACCAGTGGAATATTGATGTGGCTTTTCGAACGTCGAAAGGTCGCTTACCGTTTTGTCGTCGAAGATCACGATGTCTGCAGCATAGCCCTCCTTTAACAGGCCGCGGCCGGTAAGCTTAAATTTTTGTGCAGGCAGTGAGGTCATTCGCCGGATTGCTTCCTCCAGTATAATAACCTGCTCGTCGCGTACATACTTTGCCAGTACCCGTGCGTTAGTACCATAACCACGTGGGTGAGGAGCACCCTGGTTGAATATGCGAATACTTGCGTCGGAGGCGAACATGTTGAATGGGTACTGCATAATTTCTTTTACATCGTCTTCACTCATGCCATGAAACACCATACCGGCTCCACCATGTTCCATCATTTCAAGGATCGTTTCCGCTTCTTCAATCGCCTTGTGTTTGCGACCCCTGAGCAGGTTTACCGCCTCGATGCTTTTACCGTTGAGCGTTGTATCGTATTTGTGATAAGCCACCATCGCATAACTGAAGTGCTTTAGCCCTCTTTTTTTCAGACTGTTTAACATTCTGGCCTTTACAGTTTTCCGGATCTCCGGCCTCGACAAGCGCGCGATCAGCGAGTCCTGGCCATCGGCAAGAACCCATTCGGGCAACATTGTACTAAGAGAGGTGCTACTTGCCGTATAAGGGTACTGATCAATCGTTACGTCCAGGCCCTCCCTGCGGGCATTCCGAACCATTTCTAAAGTTTGTTTACTTCTTCCCCAGTTTTGTTGGCCGCTTACCTTAAAGTGAGATATTTCAACGGGCAGATTGGCCTGGCGGGCTATATTGATCGTCTCTTCAATTGCCTGTACAACGCTATCGCCTTCATCGCGCATATGCGAAGCGTACAACCCGTTGTATCTTGCAGCAGCTTTTGCAAGCGCGACTACCTCCGGTGTTTTCGAGTATGTTCCGGGGATGTAAATGAGCCCGGTCGACAGACCTGAGGCACCATCTTTCATGGCCTGCTCCACCAGCTGGCTCATCTGCGCCAACTCAGTTGGGGTGGGGTCGCGGTTAGCCGAACCAATAATGGCTTTTCTCACCGTATTGTGACCAATCAATGAGGCGACGTTTACCGACAACTTTAAGCTATCCAGCAAATTAAAATACTGTTTTAAGTTTGCCTGTGATGATCCGCAATTACCCGTAACCACCGAGGTGACGCCATCGTATATAAAATTGTTTGCTTCAGGATTTTCTCTTTCGTCACCCTCAATATGCGTATGCACATCAATAAACCCGGGCGCTACGATTAGCCCGTTTGCGTTGATCACCCTTCTTGCACGAAGGCTATCCAGTTTCCCAACGGCAACGACTTTTCCGTTCCGCACTGCAACATCGCCATAGTACCACGAGTTGCCGGTACCGTCGATAATTTTTCCGTTCCTGATCAATAGGTCGGGACCCTGCCGGCACGAAGCCACGACCGGTATCATAATAAACACCAAAAGCCACCGCATAAACAAAATTTCCCCAAGTTAATGATTGTGAGATTTCCTGTTTTGTATTTTAAATTTGAATATGCTCGATATCAATAAGGCGGACCCCGCGGCCGACCAGCAGTTAGTCAGACAACTTTTTAAAGAATATGCAGACGGTTTGCAGGAGGACTTATGTTTCCAGGGGTTTACCAAAGAGCTAAACGACCCCTTTGATAAATATGGACCGCCGTTGGGTTGTATGTTCATTGCCAGGTACAATGGCTTGCCGGCAGGTTGTATTGCCTTGCAGCCTTTAACTGCACCAGGGGTTTGCGAGATGAAAAGATTGTATGTACGGCCTGAATACCGTTCCCACGGCATCGGCGACAAACTGGTTTCCCGCTTACTCGGTTCTGCTGCCGAACTTGGCTACCGTACCATGGTGCTCGATACACTACAACGTTTACAACCCGCGATCCGGCTCTATGAACGGCATGGCTTTGTGACAACCTCGCCTTATTATTCAAACCCGCTTCCGGGAGTGGTATATATGCAGAAAGAGATTGCCCACACCGGAGTAGTTAATACTGTATAAGGTGCCGTTCTAAAGCTGCTTCGGGTTATACAGGCGAAAGGCTGCCGGATGGAAATGGAAAACACGCTGAAGCTTCTGTGCCGGGGCTTTGGGGCGGATTTGTAATGAACAGCCGGAACCACTGCTTATCGGGAACTACCGGCGGACTGCCCCAAAGCATATCATCATATGTCTAAACGAAAAGTTTGCAGGAGTTTACAGCATCGATATCGTCAGGTAAGTCACTGAGCTGGTTACAAGGTTAAGGTAGGTTGTGCTGTAAGCTTGCTGTTACTACTTTTTCGATAACGTCCGGGTAGTGGAGATGCTCAAGTGCATGTATCCTGGTGGCGAGGGTGGCTGGTGTATCCAGATTATCAACGCTGCAACGAGCCTGGAAGATGATGTCTCCTGAATCGTAATGTTCGTCAACATAGTGGATCGTGATCCCGCTTTCTTTGTCACCAGCGGCCAAAACACTCGCATGTACATGCTCACCATACATGCCTTTACCCCCATACAGCGGCAGCAGCGCCGGGTGAATGTTTATTATTTTGCGAGGATAAGCCGTTATCAGCGATGCTGGTATCTTCCACAAAAAACCTGCGAGTACAATAAAGTTTATACCGAGGCCTGTCAATTCATCGGTGTAGCCATTACCCCTGAAAAAGGTTTCTTTCTCCAACATAAGTACCGGGACCTGATTTGATTCGGCTATATGAATGACACCTGCGCCGGGCTTATTACAGGCAACTACCGCTACGCGGATTGTTGCGTGACCGCGAAAGTAAGCAATGATCTTTGCAGCATTGCTTCCTGCACCGGAGGCAAAAACAGCAAGGCGGGAAATCCCTGCGTCTTCAGCAGGTGCCGACGGCTTTGAACGCTCGTTTGCCGATACCGTGCTTCCGGCATCTTCAATCATAGTAAGCTGTTTTTAGTCATTACCAAAGGTTCCGGATTTGTGCAATGATAAAGCGTGTTTTCTTTACGGCCACGATTTTCAACGAAGAAAAGTTCAGCATGGTTGTTTAGTCTGCCGCTGCGGAACCCTAAATAACTTGCAGGGGTTGATGACTGCTGGCTCATGAGAATGTTTTTTCAGCCATTCCGATCAGTTGTTTGCACATCGAAAACCCTGTTGAAAGGCCTGGCCGGGTGATGCTGATCAGCGGGTTTACAGTAGCTCAAACAGCAGCTGCCAAACTGAGAAGAACAATGTTGGTGTTAACGTGTGTAAACAGTTGTACAGTACACTTCAGCGTGCGTTTGATGCGGTTTTTGCAACCCCGCGCAGAGCGCGAAAATGAACAAAAATTTAACACGTATAAAGAACAATTTTGACTTACAAAAAAATGACAATCTAAAAATGTTTCACACCAAAATCGGCTCAAACTCAAGCCAGACAAGGGAAAATTTTTTTTTTGTATGTTGATAATATGTGCAGTTCCTGCGCTATTTTTGCCACGCACTTTAGGAAATTTTTCCATTCAAAGCACAATCTTTTGTGTATATGATCCATCATCGCCGAATTGCCAATACCCTTGTACTTAGTTTAATTTTATTCTTTACTGTAGCTGTTAGAACGAATGTGATTGCCCAGAATGGTCAGTCATTATTTAACGCAAACTGTGCTTCCTGCCATAATCCTCACCGGGATCTTACAGGTCCGGCACTGTATAAAGTTGAGGAACGTTGGCCTGATAAAAAGAAACTATATGCATGGATACGCAACAACCAGGAAGTATTAAGGTCCGGCGATGAATATGCAAATGCCCTTTATCTTAAGTGGAACAAGGTTGCGATGAACCTGTTCCCACAACTTACCGATCCCGAGATTGATGCCATTCTAGCTTATGTAAACAGTGTTCCTGATCCTAAAGCTGCTGCGGCAGCTGCTGCGGCCCAGGGTGGCGGTGGCGAGGGAGGCGGAGGCGGCGACAATACCCTGCTCTTTGGTATCCTTACACTGATACTTGCAGTGGTTGCGATGATCCTGCTGCAGGTGAATGCAAACCTGAAAAAGCTATCGGATGAAAGAGAAGGTGTACCGGCACTGGAGCCTATCCCATTCTGGCGAAACCGGGCTTACATTGCCATGATAGCTATTGCATTCTTCTGCATTGGTGGTTACTTCACGGTGAAGGGTGCAATCGGTCTGGGACGAAACAAAAACTATCAGCCCGAGCAGCCCATCTACTACTCTCACAAGGTGCATGTGGGCGTTAACCAGATCAGCTGTCTTTATTGTCATACCGGTGCCCAGGAGAGCAAACACGCCAATATTCCATCGCTGAACGTTTGTATGAACTGCCACATGGCGATAAACGAATACACCGGTTCAGAAAAAATATACAAAGAAAATAACGTAGAGGTAAATGGTACCGCTGAGATACAAAAGCTGTACGAGTATGCCGGCTACGATCCGTCTGTGAGTAAAATATGGGACCCAACAAAGGCGAAACCTGTTGAATGGATACAGATTCACAACCTTCCCGACCACGTTTATTTCAATCACTCTCAACACGTAAAAGCCGGCCAGGTAGCTTGTCAGACCTGCCACGGCGAGATCCAGAAGATGGATGAAGTTTACCAGTTCAGCGACCTAAGCATGGGCTGGTGTATCAATTGCCATCGCGAAAGTAAAGTTCAGTTTAAAGAGAACGGTTTCTACAGCATTTACCAGAGATTTCAACACGACCTGAATAGCGGTGTAATGGACAGTACCAAAGGTGTGACTGTTGAACAGATCGGGGGAACAGAATGTATGAAGTGCCACTATTGATATTGCCTCTTATACTTTTCAAGAATAGGCTGAGTTCTTAGATCTCTTACAACAATCAACGCATGTATTTAAAGCCCATCGGTTGGGTTAAAAGATAAATTATGGAGCAAAAAAAGTACTGGCAAAGTTTTGGGGAGTTGAATAGTTTAAACGCTGCTGATGCCGCTGCTGGCGACGAGTTCCAGGAAGACCTTCCAATTGAATCTGATGATAAAGGTTTTCTCGAGGCTAAAACGCCACGGAGAGACTTCCTAAAATACATGGGATTTAGCACCGCCGCCGCTGCTGCTGTTGCGGGTTGCCAGATACCAGTAAACCATGCCATACCTTATGTAAACAAACCCGAAGAAGTAACGCCGGGTATTTCAAACTGGTTCGCTACTACTTATGTTCAGGATGGCGACGCTGTTAGTGTAATTGCCAAGGTAAGGGATGGCCGTCCGATCAAAATTGAAGGAAATGAACTGTCACCCATTACTTATGGTGGTACATCTGCCAGGGTACAGGCATCGGTTCTCGACCTTTACGATACATCCCGCGTTCGTTTCCCCATGCAAAGATCAGGGAACGATTTCAAGGAGATAAGCACTTTCGATGCTCTGGATAAAATGGTTACCAGTGCAATGGCCGGAATAGGTGGCGCACCAGTGGTACTGCTTACCGGAACAATCACTTCACCAACCACACGCGACATTATCACCCAGTTCCTGGGAAGGTTTCCCGGTAGCCGCCACGTTACCTACGATCCGGTAAGCCATACCGGATTATTGCTCGCCAACGAAGCTTCTTACGGACGCCGTGCTATTCCTTCTTACCGCTTCGATAAGGCCAAGGTTATTGTAAGCCTTGGTGCGGATTTCCTTGGCACATGGTTAAGCCCGGTTGAGTTTGCAAAGCAATATGGCAAGGGGAGAAAGATCGATGAGAAGAATCCTACCATGACCCGGCACATCCAGTTTGAAAGCATACTGAGCATGACGGGTGCAAATGCCGACGAGAGATTTCACCACAAGCCATCTGAAACCGGGGCAATTGCGATGGCACTCTACGCAGGTCTTGGAGGTGCTGTAACAGCACCACAGGTAAGCGAAAGTGCTAAGAAGGGAATTGCTAAAACAATTCAATACCTCAATGCAAGTAAAGGTGCGGCACTTGTAGTCTCGGGCAGCAATGACCCTAATGTTCAGGTGATCGTAAACGGCATAAATGAACTGATCGGTGCCGGTGGAAACACCATCGACTGGTCATCAACTTATAACAGTCGCCAGGGCATAGACAGTGACATGGTAAGACTCGTTGCCGATATGAACGCGGGTGCCATCGGTGCTTTACTCATACACGGCGCGAATCCTGCTTACACTTATTTTCAATCGGCCAACTTTGTAAACGGCTTAAAGAAAGTGAGGTTGTCGATTTCATTCAATTCTAAAATGGATGAAACCACCCAGCTTTGCAATTTTGTTATCCCTGATCATCATTACCTCGAAAGCTGGGGTGACGTTGAACCAAAATCAGGTTTCTTCTCGCTGCTTCAACCAACAATTTACCCGTTATTTAAAACCCGCCAGTTCCAGGATAGCCTGCTCAGGTGGAGTGGCAATAACACACCATATTCAGCTTATCTAAGAACTTACTGGACCCAAAGACTTGGTGGCCAAAGCAACTTCGACCAGGCGCTCCAGGACGGTGTAATTACTCCTGCAGGCTTCAAGAGGGATAACTACTCCGGAATCAGCCCGTACTCAACGGGTAGTGCTCACGGGTCAACAGGTATCGACTCTACTCAGGCCATGTCGGGTGCAGCCGCTGCAAATGCTACTGCACAAGCCGGTGCCGCGGGCACGAATACCACAACGACGGCGCCAACCGCTGTTACTGCTGCGCCGGTTGCTGCTCCCGTTTTCAGGAGCACAGGCTTCAACAGTGCTGGTGTTGCAACAGCTGCCAGTGCCATAACAGCTGCTAAGCCCGGCGGAAAAACGGAACTGGTTCTCTACGAAAAAGTTTCGATGGGTGCCGGAACGCAGGCAAATAATCCCTGGTTGCAGGAAATGCCAGATCCTATTACAAAGGCTACCTGGGATAACTATGCCGTCATTTCGCCCGCGATGGCGCTTTCAATGTTCGGCATCGACCTGACAAATAATGGCGACATCGACGCATACGAAGTGCATCCAGAAAAACCTACGCTGAAAATCACGGTTAATAATGTTGCCCTTGAATTGCCAATAATCATTGTTCCCGGTACCAATCCCGATACCATTGGTGTTGCTCTTGGTTACGGCCGAAGCGAGCATGTAGGCAAAGCGGCAAATGGTGCGGGAAAAAATGCGTTTCCGTGGGTTGGCTTCAATGGCACAACCCGTGAATACGGGCTAAACAATATTGCGGTTGAGAAGGGCAGTTCTAAATTGACGGTCGCCCAGAACCAGACGCACAATACACACGAGGGCAGAACGGAAGTGGTGCTCGAAACAACCCTTGCAACGCTAAGGAAGAACCCTGAAATGTTTGCGAGCTTAAGGGAAGAATTGCACAAAGACTATGCGCCAAAAACAAACAATTACGAACAGGAAGCTACGCTTTATCCTATCTATGAGCAACCTGGAGTTAAG
>JASLBT010000232.1 GCA_030146445.1 Segetibacter sp.
AAAAAAATAGCTTCAGCTAACCGCCTTTGATTAACAATCAACATAAGCCCACGTGCCATGGTTCATAAATCAGTACTATTGCAACATCCGGCATCGTCTTTCACATCCGCCCTCTGCCGGTTAAATTACTTTTACCTACAACGAATTTTTATATCTTTTCTTAACCAAAAGCAATCAACCTGGAACGGGTAAGGCACGTACCTGGTATCAGGTTAACTGAAATGTAGTTGTTTGGGCGTGCCCCCCAACTTGGGTTGGGGGTCGGGCTTTGCGTTGCAAGTCCTCGTCCCCCCAAAGCATTGGGGGCCTGCGGGCTTTTCACTGCAATCCCATCACGCTAACACATATTTTATTCTTAACCTATCACTAATAGATTGTGCCGGCAATTATTTTCGCCCGGGCACAATTGATAACACCGCGGTAATAGCCTTTCGCTTAAACGCCCTAAAACGAACATATGAAATATACGAACGAGATTGGGATTGATCTTCCCGTTCACCGGGTAATAGAGATTTTCGAAAACCCCGAAAATTTTCCTCGTTGGCAGCCTGGTCTGATCAGCTTTAAAAGCTTGAGTGGAACTCCCGGCCAGGTAGGTGCAAAATCGTTATTGAAATATAAGATCGGGAAAAGGGAAATAGAGATGATCGAGACCATTACAAAACGAAACCTGCCCCAGGAATTTACGGGCACGTATGAGGCAAAAGGGGTTTTTAACAAGGTATGCAATAAATTTATCCCCCTTTCAGAGAACCGCACCCGTTGGATAGCAGAGACCGAATTTCGGTTTACCGGCTTTATGAGACTGATTGGCTGGCTTATGCCCGGGAGTTTTAAAAAACAATCTAAAAAGTTTATGACCGACTTCAAGGTCTTTGCAGAAAGCGCTTAATAATCAGCACGTTATTCAGTTTAGCATAGCATTCCAGATGTAAAAAAACTTTTATTAACGTAGTTAAATTCTGTTAATTTTATAGACCCTACACTTTAGCATTCTCAATTTCCGGAATCCTGCGATAAATGAACGACAAGAGATCATATGCTGGCCTTTTCATACTCTTCATGATATCGGGGATGCTATCCACCGCATACGCTCAGCCCGGCAACTGCCCCCCAAACATAGGTTTTGAGGATGGATCTTTTAGCCAATGGGAATGCACATCGGGAAAGGTGACCGGAACAGGTTTAATTGACGTATCAACGCTTGGCGCAATCCCCAATGTGCACACCATCTCTGACAACAATGCCGCGCAGCCCCTTGATCCGTATGGCAAGTTTCCAGTGAACTGCCCAAATGGAAGCCGGTATTCAATCCGCCTCGGAAATGACCTGAACGGGGCGCAGGCGGAGCGGGTTAGCTATACCTTCGACATTCCTGCAAACATGAATGATTACAGCATTATTTACAATTATGCCGTTGTTTTTCAGAATCCTAACCACGCAGAATTTCAGCAGCCCAGGTTTACGTCCCGTGTTTTTGATGTTACCTCCAATGAATATGTCAGCTGCGGATCCTTTGAATTCGTTGCCTCGTCCAGTCTGCTGGGATTTCAACAATCAAGCCTGGGCCAAAACGTATTTTATAAGCCGTGGTCGCCAATCACGATCAACCTTAACGGTTATGCAGGCAAAACGATCCGGCTGGAATTTACCAACAATGATTGTACACTCGGGGGTCACTTCGGTTATGCTTATCTTGATGTGAATGAGAATTGTAGTTCACCTATCTCAGGCAACATTTATTGTAACGGTGCCGACTCTGTACGACTGAAAGCACCGTTCGGCTTCCAGCGATACCGTTGGTTTAATGAGGATTTCTCAGAGGTGCTCGGAACGGCAAATACTTTGCTGGTTTCACCGCCACCGCCGCCAAATACCGCTTACGGACTCGAAATTATTCCCTATCCCAACCTCGGCTGTAAGGATACGCTTTATTCGACCGTTGTACTTTCACCTGAGTCCTTTGCTTTTCGGGTTCAGGACACCGTGGAGGGGTGTGCTTTCACCAGTGTTGATCTCACCGCTGCATCGTTAACGGCCGGCAGCTCGCCGGGATTAAAGTACTCGTATTTCCAGGACTACTCCGAAACCGACTATCTTCCCAATCCAAAGGCGGTTAAAGTAAGTGGTACTTATTTCATCAAAGCCGTCAACGCCACCGGCTGCAACGACATCAGGCCCGTTACCGTTGTTATTCGAAATCCTCCCGCACTGTCGGTCAAGAATCCCTTGGAAGCATGTTCTCCCGGTACCGTCGACCTCACGTCAGGGGCTATCACTACAGGAAGCGATCCAGGACTTACTTTTTCCTATTGGAGAGACTCAACTGCGAATATGAGGTTACCCAACCCCGACGCAATTGATCAGAATGGCACGTACTATATCAAAGCGCAAAATTCGATTGGATGCCATGTCACAAAACCCGTTCAGGTGAGTATAGCTAAAATGAACGTGGTAAACCAGACCGCCTGTGGCAATGTAGACCTCACCGTAAGAGAAGTTACAGCAACCAGTACACCGGGACTAACCTACACTTACTTCACCAATGTTGGGGCAACAGATGTATTAACCGATCCAAAAAAGGTAACAACAACAGGAACCTACTACATTAAAGGCACCAATACCGCCGGGTGCTCAATCGTAAAGCCGGTACAGGTCACCGTCAATCCGTTGCCAATTATCAACATCACCGATCCTGCCCCCGTTGTGTTCCCTTCAACCGTGAATCTATCCGGCTCGTTCCCTAATGCCGCCGGGGTCGAATATACAGTTTGGAGCAATGCCAGCGCCACAACATCGGCTGTACAACCCTTCGCGATCGGTTCTTCCGGAACCTTTTATATCAGGGCACGAAACCAATTTGGCTGCCAGTCTACCCAACCGGTAACGGTGGTTATATTGCCGCCGCTTGTACCTAAAGTCGTTGCTCCTAATGCATTCTCACCAAACAATGATGGGGTAAACGATGTTTTTCGACCTGCAATCGATGGACAGATCGTTCAATACCAGCTCAGGATCATGAACAGGTATGGCCAGGAGGTTTTTAACACCCCGGAAATAACACGTTATTGGAACGGAAACCTTAATGGCAAACCGCTCCCTGTGGGAACTTACTATTGGATCTTTGAGGGTACTGATCTATACCGCAAAACAAAAGTTACCCAATCGGGAGCCGTTACTTTGCTGCGTTAATTGGCAGCTGGCTGTAAAAGAGCATACTTATCCCCCAAGGCGGTGTCAAAAAATATGCGAAACCGAGCCATACTATCGTAACAGGCACCGCAATAGTAATCGTAAACAAATAACCCTGCGAACCGGATTACTTCTTCTTTAAGTATTTAACAACTGCAAGCCTGAGGTCGGATTTTGGACTATCTGCAGCCGTTTCCGGATCGTACACCTTTAAAATGTCTGGATTGTCTTTGGTTAGAAAGCTAAGATTTGTCTCTGCGCCAGTCAGCAGGAATTCTGACATGGCTACCCGGTAGGTCCGGTAAACATCAAGGGGTTGGTTCCCCACTTTCCAGCTACTAGTGCCGGCATTATAGCTCACTGGCTGAGCTTGCAGGTAACCACCAAGATTTACATTGTTCCTTCCAACCTCTAAAATCCTTTGCAATAATATTCCTTTCATATCCACTTCCCTGATGCCGCCGCCAAATGGAAGTGTGCGGATGATGTCGTACTGAGTTATGGGAGGCTGCAGGATGTCGTCTACCCTGATTGATCCTGAATTCATCAGTACTATGTCGGCGCGAGGACAAGCATCTGCCATCGCCGCCGTAATGAGGCCGGTCAAATTGGTTGGATGCTTACGAACTTCCGTTTCTCTTCCATCGAGCGGTGCTGTATTTTGGAGAATCACCTCTCTGGCATTAAAGCCCAACGACGCATAGTTGCTATCGGCAATTCGCACCCATTTTTGCACCACATCATTGGTGTTCCGGTCAAGCCCAAATGTTTCATTAAGATATTTAAGTTCCGGCTTTACGTCTGTCTGCCGCTTTCTCTTGTTTATCTGAAGCTTTAACACGTAAGCCGACTTAGCATTAGCATGTGCTTTGGTAATGTATACGTTCCCGGCTTTCTCCAACCGCATGTCGTGTTCATGTCCGCCAAGTATAGCAGCAAGGCCTGGGATTTCTTTAGCAAGCCGGATGTCGTCTTCTATGAGTTGATGTGTGATCGCCACTACTGCATCCACCGAATCTTTTAAGTTGTTATATAAAGACCTGGCCGTTGTAATTGGGTCTGTGTAGGTAACGTGGTTAGCTTTATTAAAAGGAAGTGTTAGCCCGATTAACCCAACCCTGGCTGTTGTGCCATCATTATCTCTAACGGTCAGTACAAAACTTTGTGGGAAAGGAGGTGCATTTGTAATATTCGTTTTTTCGAATGGCAGGGTCTGTCCTTTTACCACGTGAAAGGTATTCGATGCAATCCATTGAAAACCCGATTCATTGATCCGGTCCTGTAACTCTACTTCGTTGATATCAAATTCGTGATTGCCAAATACGACGAAATCCATGCCTGCGGCATTCATGGCGTCAACCATTTGCCTTCCACGAATTTTTTTTCCTTCATACGATAAACTATTATAAACTGAAGGGCTTAAAAAGTCGCCTGCCATTACGAGAAATGTGTTGGGATTCGTTTGCTTGTATTGCTTCTTCAATGTCGCAACCCTCGCCATTCCACCTTCTTTGCCGGCAGCAAGCGGAGCAATTTCGTATACATCGTTCACCTGCAGAAGCACCACTTCGATCTTGCCATCATCCTGTGTACCTGCTACTCTCCTCGAACTGGTGCAGGAGAACGCCGTAGCCATAATCAATAAATACGTCAACCTGAAATACTGCTTCATAAAAACGGTTATAGCGGGCAAGTTAAAAAGTATTTGATCAAAACATAAGCATCTTCATGTGCTGTTTCGATAAGCCGAAAAGCTTTTCTTCAATGGGATTGTGCATTCTGCGCAATTACTGGGCAGCACAGTGCAACGATTGTCGGCAACATAGCTATAATAGCCTCAAGTGATGACCGTTCTTGTGTGTCGTTTAGTTGATAAACTCTCTTTTGAAACCACAAATCAAGCAAGCATATTGAGCATCATTGCCTGCCCGTTACGCAGTTACCGGGTACACACAAATGCACTTTGGTATCAAATCGGTTTGAGAACTGACAGAAGCTTTGAGTTGAAGACCGAAGATGCCCTTGCTTTGTCGATAAAGTGCTCCCGAACGATCGGGACGATGATGCCATAGAAAACCAATGCGCGTAGCCAATAAATCAATCGAAAAAGATGTGTGTACATGGTTGGTTACGCACCGGCGGCCCTCCCACTCCCGTCCGAACACGGTACATTCGGGCGCTTGCACTGCATAGTTAAACCAATCAATACCAGCACAATGCTTCAACTACACAAACTACAAATACCATTGACTAGATTATACCCAGGTTATCCCTTGTGTCCTTTAGTGCTCTTTCATCATTGAAACGAGCACTGTACCAATCAACCGCATCATAACTTTGGGAGTAATTCTCGCTCATGAAAGATCTTTTTTCTAAACAGGCAGCTGAATATTCGGCGTTTCGCCCTCTGTACCCACAGCCGCTTTACGATTACCTGCTTCGTCTTGTACCTTCCCTCGGCGCTGCCTGGGACTGTGGCACAGGGAATGGCCAGGTTGCCGCCGTGCTTGCCGACCATTTCGGGCAGGTGTTTGCCACCGACATCAGCCAGCAGCAGCTTTCAAGGGCTGTACAGAAACGAAACATTATCTATTCCTTACAAGCTGCAGAACAAACCGACTTTGCTGCAAGCCAATTCGACCTTATTACCGTCGCGCAAGCTATTCATTGGTTCAGATTTGAGGATTTTTATCGGGAGGTCCGAAGAACACTAAAACCGGAAGGTATACTTGCTGTGTTAGGTTATGGGCTAATAAAGGTAGATGGGCCACTCGATGGCGTCATCCGGCATTTTTATTCAGGAAAAATTGGAAAGTACTGGGATGATGAACGACGTTATATAGATGAAAACTATCGCACCATCCCGTTTCCCTTCGAGGAGATGGAAACTCCGACGTTCACAATTGAAGTTGAATGGTCCATCGATCAATTAGCGGGCTACCTGAGTACCTGGTCAGCAGTTCAGCACTATGTTAAACTGAATGAGACGAACCCTGTCGACGAGATCCGCAATGACCTGACTCAGGCCTGGGGTGGGGAAACCAAACGTAATTTCAGGTTCCCGGTCCTCCTACGTGTTTCCGCGGTCGGTAAGGGACGACGTTAATTTAACCAGAGGTCTCAAACAACTGGTTGGCTGCAGGAGTTCTCCACCGTA